>JBAVLE010000085.1:0-9666 GCA_049688735.1 Candidatus Angelobacter sp.
GACGTTGTGAGCAAGATAAAAGTTACGGTGGAAAAAGAAGCCGAAGCATAAGGTCGCTGCCAAACCCCGAAATTGCCGAGGATCGCCATGCTTCGGAAGCGATGGGCACCGACGGTTTGGCAATCGACCAGAGTTATTGCCGCGGATCAACACGGGATTACGTGATCGTAAAGCGTGAGTTCGTGAGGGTTCGCGGCTTACTTTTGCCACCATCGGCAGTCATCGAAGAAGTTCAATGACCAAATGCCATTGATTCGCGCTCTGAATATTTTCGGGAACTTTGGCCCAGGCATCTAAGTAAGTCATGGCAACAAGAGCTATATTTCCAAGTTCGCCGGATGTAAGTCACGACATAGACGTCCTCTACCGTGACGGGATTGTCGGAAAGAAATCAGCACTCCCCCGGGACTGGGTGGAGCAACTCAGAGAAGATATGATGACGGCTTTCTGGGAAGCAATACAGCGTCCCGGCGGTGCTGTGGGGCGCGGACCTCGGCGTTGGTATGTGGAAGTGCATCCGCAGGCGATCAAGGGGTTTGCGGACCTGGTGACTCATCCCTGGATCCAGGCGATGGCTGAAGGGGTACTCGGCCCTGAGTACCAGATCGTGGAAGTGGGGTTTGATACACCGTTTCAGGGGGCAAAGGTCCAGCCGTGGCATCGCGATTTTCCCTCGCCGGCAGATTCCTATGAAGATCGGCGAATTACCTCACTTGCGGTCAATTTGACGGGCGTGGATGTGACACAAGACATGGGGCCATTTGAAATTGCTCCGGGAACCCAGTGGGATGACGGCCGTGAATGGAAAGCAGAGATGTTTCCTGATCCGGCACTATGGCCGCGTTTTGAGGAGCGGGGTGTCCGCAAATTTCCCCAAATGGGTGATATCTCCTGCCGCTCGGCATTGACCGTGCATCGCGGAACAGCACACGCCTCACCCATTGCGCGGCCCGTGCTGGTGCTGGGGATTGACGCACCCGGCGCAGGACACGCGGCTCTGCATGACATGATGGTGACAAAAGATTTCTATGCAACACTGCCTCAAGCGGTTCGCGACCGGCTGGTATGCCGAGTGGGGGACAAGCTGGAGCCCATTACCCAGAAGCATGATATTGAAGGCCTGGTGATGGGATAACGGGCGCCGACCTCAGCCGATGAGGGGCATGGAATACCCCCATTGAAGCGCTTCATTGGCCTGTACTCTCACCGCTGGGCGGGACAAAGCCGCAACGTCCGCGCCAGCTTTGCCGGAATCTTTCCCGCTCTTCTGGGGTCATGCTTGCGTAGCGCTCTTCCATGCGCTCCTTTATGCGACGCCGGGCGCCGGAACGAGGACCACGAAAACCGTGGCTGCCAAAAAGGATGCGGCATAGGGCCAGAATTCCCACGGCTTGCCAAAAGGTAAGCTGTCGCCAGCCGAAGAGTGCGGGCAGCAGCCAGTTCCACAGGCGCATAACGATTTCGCCACCGACGAAAATAAAGACCGCTATGCCAACAATTGCCGCCGGGACAATCCAGAATAATTTTCGTTTTCCTCTGGTCATATTCAAGTACCTCATGCTTTCAAAAATTATGGCTTTCCTAATTCGTCATAAATGGTTTGCAATCGCTCGCGCAGGTGGAGAACGGCATAGCGCTTGCGCGAGAGCAGCGTATTTACGCTCACGCCAGTCTCGGCAGCCAGCTCTTTGAAGCTGCGCCCTTCCAGTTCGTGCGCGACGAAGACTTCACGTTGGTCTTCAGGCAGTTCTTCAAGCGCAAGCTCCATCTCGTCTAGAAGAAGATTGCGTAAGTAGAGAGCTTCCGGGCCGGCATCGGGTGAAGGCAACAGATCTTCAATTTGTAGCTCCTCGCCTTCTTCGCTCTCGATCACGGCATCGCTAAAGAGCTCCGGCTTTTTCTTGCGGAAAAGATCGGTAATCCGATTACGCGCGACGCGAAAGAGCCAGCCGGTTATGTGATCAATCGGCATCAACAGGCGATTGGCTTCCACGAGCCGGTAGAAGACATCCTGCAGAACATCCTCTACGTCGCCCGGATCAGTGACGCGTCGGCGGATGAAGTTGCGCAGCCGGGAACCTTCCCGTTTCACCACTTCGGAAATCCGCTGGTCCTGTTCAAGCGCCATCTGCGGTCTGGCCATGTCCTTCCTCTGGAGATGTAGACGGATGAGGAAGCGGAATATTGTAGACGGCTAAATCGGCCCGCGATAGCGGCGCAGCCGGATTGCTATGGCCAGGAACACCGCAGCAACGGCCAAACCGGCCCAGAGCCCCGGCTGGTCAAAGAAATGGTGCGGAATAAGCGTGCTCATCAAATCCGCATTTGGGGGCATCTCGGGATCCGGTGCCCCCATGAGGCGTACCTTCAGCAAGGACAGAAAATACGTGGTATTGAAGGCCATCTTTTCCACGCCCCAGATCACAAAGGGCGGCAAGACGGCCCATATAAATGGTGCGCGCGGCGCGGCGGCAGAAACCAGCAGCAGCCAGCCGTAAAGAGGCGCGTACCACAGCCCATGAACGGTGAGCATGTGGTAAAAGAGCTCGAGCGAGAAGCGAAAGACAGACTCATGGGGCCACAGCGCGGCGATATTTGCGCCGCTCCCCACCAATACAGTACTGGCCAGCAGCAGCATGATGAACTGCGTAACCAGGGTGATGGCATAAGAGAGCACCGGGATAATGACCAGCGGAATCGCCAGCTTGGAGAGAACTGTGGTGAGATCGGAAACCGGCATCGACTTCCAGAACAGGATGCTGCGATCGCGACGCTCGCCGTAAAGCGCGTCAAGAGAGTAGAAAATTCCCACGATAAGAGCGAGGCCCATGATCAGCGCGGCAGACATTTCATAGGGAGTGCGCATGTGCTCGCGCCCCGCATCAAGGGGCCATACGCCATGCATATGATGGCGCAAGGAAATCATGTTGATCAGGAAGCCAAACAGAAAGATGGCCGCAGCGCCCAACGGTGCGAGATAGATCAGGCGATTCTCCCAGAACTCGCGCCTGACAGACCAGTAGAAAGACTGCGTGAAAGAGATCGTCCTGAGGAAGCTTTTCTGCGAGCTGAGCGAAGCCCCTGGCATGGCTATGTTTGGAGTGTTCATACAGTGGCTCCTTGTGCTCCGGCGGCGTGATTACCCACGACGGCAACAAACAAATCAGCGATGCTGGGGGTACGCACCTCGCCCAGAGCGGTGAGTTGCCGGCGATCGACACGATCAGACGCTAGATTAAACACCAGGATGCTGCGACCCAGCGCCTCGCGTTCGTAAATCGGTTTAAGAGCACGGGCCGCCGCGACTTGTCCGGGATGCACCGTCAGTTCCACGTAGCGCGATTCAATTTCTTCCATGCTGCAATCAAGCACGATGCGGCCGCGATCCATGAACATAAGATCGGTGAGAACGTGCTGAAGCTCTTCCACCTGATGCGTGGTGACGACGATGGTGCGGTTGCGATCGAAATAGTCGTTGAGCAGGGAATCGTAGAATTGCTTGCGATAGAGAAGATCGAGGCCAAGCGTGGGCTCGTCCAGCACCAGTAATTTCGCGTCGATGGCCATCACCAGGGCGAGATGCAACTGGGCCACCATGCCTTTGGATAATTGCTTGACCTTGCGGTCGCGTCCGATGGTGGTCTTGGCAAGGAAAGCTTCGGCCTTGGCGCGATCGAACCGGGGATGCACGCCGGCCACGTAGTCGAGCGCCTGCGAAACCTTGATCCAGCGTGGCAACACAGCGACATCAGCAATGAAGCAGACATCGCGCATGAGCTGATCGCGTTCAGTCCACGGATCGCGCCCAAGCACGCGCAGTTCTCCCTGATAGGGAGTAAGGCCAAGAATTGCATTCAGTGCCGTGGTCTTGCCGGCGCCGTTGGGGCCAATGATGCCAAGAATGCGGCCTTCTTCTACGCGCAGATCAATGCCATCGAGCGCGACAGTTGAACCAAACGATTTGCGGAGACCGCGAGCTTCAATGCAGGCCATAGCTTCAGCGCTCCTCTTCTTTTTTTGTGGGACTCGAGCCGGGCGGATTCGAGTCGGCGGTTTTCGACGCGGTTGGATCTGACGATCGCGCTGAGCCGTTCAGAAGTTCTTCCGCCTTGAGGCCGAGCCGCTGAATAGTTTCATGGATTCGGGGCCATTCTTCGGCTAAAAACTTTTGCCGTTCACCTTGCAGCAACAGTTTGCGCGCGCCGGGATTGACGAACATGCCAAGGCCGCGCCGGGTTTCGACCAAGCCGTCATCGACCAATTGTTGATAACCCTTGAGGACCGTGAGCGGATTGACGCGATATTCGGCGGCGACAGTACGCACCGAGGGCAGCGGGTCACCCTCCTTGAGAATGCCGTCGAGAATCATCGCGACGACCCGGTCGCGAAGCTGGCGGTAAATCGGCTGACTGTCATTCCACTCACGGTCCATCAAGTTTTCCAGTTACTTCTGGGAGATTGCCGCTTGCTGGTTTACGCGCTGCAGGTCCATGTGCGCATGCATCAGCTTGTCGCCTTTCATCTGAAACGTCCAATCCTCGGTGTGATGGTTCGCGTCAATCAAGGTGAATACTGCATGTTGCATGTGCCCGTATTGCGTGTTGCCCGCAACGTCGAGAAAATCAAATTCCACGGTCTTACCGTCCGGTGACGTCCTGGCCGCCATACGGGGCCGGTTGCCGGCGTCACAATAGTGCGTGAGGATCAGACGATCATTATCCAGATAGAACATGGTAACGGGATGGTCATATTTTGTGGGATCGTCTTGCTTTCCCAGTGCGCCCATCTCATGCACCAGGGCGTTTCCGCGGGAGGTCACACGAAGTAAGACCTCTGTCTTTTCGCCGTTTCCCATATCTTTCATCGGCGGATCTGTGGAGACCGAAGCCTGCCATGAACCGGCGAGGGTTTTAAGTTGATCGAACGATTTTTGCGCGTCAGACTTTGGTGCGTCGGTCTGGGCGGCATGCTTGTGTGCGTCAGCCTGGGCAAAGGCCATGGCGGAAAGTGATAAGACAGCAATGGAAAGTAGAATGCGAGGCGATTTCATTTGAATTCTCCTGAGCGGTCTGGCTGGCCGCTGTGCAGTGTTATAGTTAACTATAACAGTATTACATGTCAAGTTGTTTATCGCGCAGCCTGCATGTGCTTGGAAACACGTGACGTTTTGTGTTGAAGCCTAGTGGTCAGTGAAACTGTTGCGCGGCCTGGCGGTTTGGCAAAGAAATCAAGAGCTTGTAGAGCAAGTCAAGAGAGTAAAGTCTCCCAACCAGCAGGGCTCTCCCGATGATTAAAGCCGCTGAGAATTGGTAGGGTGCATTGAGGACCAGTGCTGTTGCTCGAGGTCGGAATCGTCCCTCAGCTCCAGAATTTTGAGGAGTCAACCTTGTACAAAAAGGCCGCGATCAACTCGCGGCCTTTTCAAGATGCGCTAGAAAGTTCTAAACGGGCTACTTCTTTTTTCTAACAGACTTTTTCTTGCTGCCGCCCTTTTTCTTCGCAGCTTTTTTCGCAGGTGCTTTCTTCCCGCGAGATCCGCCGCCGCCTTTTTTCCCGGCGCTTTTCTTCTTGGCCGGCTTTTTCTTTGCGGCAGGTTTTTTCTTGGCAGCTTTTTTCGCCGCAGGTTTCTTTTTACCGCCGCCACCGCCTCCGCCGCTTCGGCGTGCGGGAGACGGAGTGCTCACTGGAGCTTCAGCTTCGCCGGCACCTGAGTCGTCAGCCCCGCCGCCAGTTTCAGCGCCAATGGATTCTTCTTCTTCCTCGTCATAATCCTCTTCGGTTGAACTGCTGCCGTAGCCGCCGGTTTCGCCGTATTCATCATCATCGTCCTCATGTCTTGCCTTGAGGGTCTCGTCGTAAAAGCTCATGTTTCCTCCAGAAAAATTAGGGCTGGAAAAGCGCACAGAAAATAAAAAATTAACAGGCGCGGATTATACCAAGCCAGATGAATTGCTTGTCAACAATCGCACAGCAAATGCGCGATCCCTCTATTATTCGCTTTTGGCGCTGAGAGCGGTCTGCTCTTTTGCTGCCGCGGCAGCTTTGGATTTCGGCTTGGTAATTCCGCGCGCGGTTTTTTTGTGCCTTCTGGCAGGTGCTTTATCGGCTTCGCCAGGGGCCAAAGGCTTATAAACGATCAGAACTCGGCTATGACGTAAAGTGTTTGTTTTCAATCCATTCCAGCGCCTCAGCCGGTCAGGAGGCACGCCAAAATCCTCGGCTACGGTCAGCACCGTATCACCCGTGTGGGTCTTGTAGTGTGAAGCATACCGGGAATACACGATCTTGCCCGCATTCGCGCCGTTTACCGGGATGACCAGCTTGGCTTCCGGGGCCAGCGGTCCTGGCTCCAGGTTGTTGGCCTGTGCAATGGCGCGTTCGCTGGTGCGATATTTACGCGCAACCCCGGCCAGCGTGTCTCCCGGCTGCACTTTGTAGTATCGCCACGCCACCCGCTTTTCTACTGGAATGGTCGCAATGGCGGCCTCGTACTTGTCTTTCGTCCCCTCTGGAAGCCGAAGATCAAAGGGCTGGTCCTTGGGCGTTGTGCGACGCAGCAAACTGGGGTTTAAATCGACCATCTGTTCTATTGGCACATCCACGCATTCCGCCACCAGCCGCAAGTCCACCGGATAATCTACTTTCACCACGTCATATTTTATCGGCGGGTCAGGCTGCACCGCATCAAGGCCATATTGCGCCGGATTCTTTGACATGATGGTCATAGCCAGAATAATCGGAACGTAATTCTTGGTCTCCGCCGGCAACACATTGCGCTTGTAAAGCTCCCAGAAATCGGCATAGCCGGTGCGCCGGACTGCCTGTTGCACGTTCCCCGGCCCAGAGTTATACGCTGCCATGGCCAGATACCAGTCGCCAAACTGGTTGTAGAGATCTTTCAAATGGCGTGCCGCCGCGCGCGTAGCTTTCTCAGGGTCCTGGCGATCATCCACCCACCAGCTCCGACGCAGACCGTAACCTACGCCTCGGCTGGCCATAAACTGCCACATGCCGCGTGCGCGTGCGCGTGAAAGCGCCAGCGGTTTGAATCCAGATTCAGCCTGCGCCAAGTAAATCAGATCCTGGGGAACGCCTTCTTCGCGGAAAATCCGGAGAATCATCTCCTTGTACCGGCCTGAGCGTACCCACGCGCCTTCAAAAACGCCGCGTCCGTGCGTGGAAAAATAATTGATGTAGCCTGCCACATATTCGTTGATCATCAACGGCAGGTCAGAGCGGGTATTCTTCAGGTCGGCTTCGGCTTTGGCAGTCACGCTAGCGTCAGCCGGAAATGTCACCTGGTTCGCTTCATCAATCGGGGCTGGCTCAGGCTGCTGCTCGGCAAAGCCATCGCCTTCTTTAAAGGCGACCATTTCCAGCTTATTGATTTCTTCCGTGATCTTGTCGAACTCCTGCTGCAGCCGGTCGTCAGACTTTATGTCTACTGGGCCTTGCATCAGGATGTCCACGGCGTGGTTAAAGTCCTGCTTGGCTGCATCCAGATGGCCGGCGTTATAGTCTTCCTGGCCGGTGGCGTAGGCTTTTTCCGCTTCGGCAATAATGTCCGGGACTGGATCGGATTTTTCCTGCTGTGGAGTCGGCGTGGGCGCGGCGGCTTGTTCCTGTGTGGCCTTGGACAGAGAAACGGGTGTAGCTGCCGTCTGCTGAATGCCTGGAGCCATAGCCTGTGTAACCGGCTGCGCCGATTTCTTAGTGTCCTTGCTCTCGCACGCACTTAGTGAAATCAATCCGACGGCGAGAATAACTATTTTTAGACGATTCACTCAGCACTCCATATCAGCACAGGCTTGCCCTCATCATACATTCCGTTGGACGAACTCAGCCGCCGAAGGACAGTATCTGGGACAAGGGCCGGATTTATTGTCCCATGAACCGGCTAAAAAAGACCTGCAAAACCGCTGGAATTGAACGTTACTTTGGACAAAGCACCAGGCAACGCCAACTGACTGCCCCAAAACGCAACCAGTTACTTACGGATTGTTCGAGTAGCGGAAATACTGCGAGCGATATTGGAAATTATTTTGAGGTAAGCCAAAGCCGATTTGCATCCAGCCGCATGGAACGGCTACGCTAAACAGTTTCGTCTTCTATGCGGAGGAGCAATGTTTTCAAACCGTATCTGTAAATCGCCAATCCTGCGATCGACGATCATCGTCCTGTTATCAGGCTGTACGGCATGGGCGCAAACAGCGCCGAAGAAGGCCGCGTCGAAATCATCCAGCCAGACTTCCAGCTTAGCGTCTTCCAGCGCACCACAGGGCAAAGGTAAAGCCACCGTCGCTGAAGCGCAGGCGTTCATGAAGAAAGCCGAAGATCAGCTTGAGGACCTTGGTGTCCGCGCAAGCAGAGCGAGCTGGGTGCAGGAAAACTTTATTACTGACGATACGGAGACGATGTCGGCCCAGGCGAATGAGAAGCTGACAGGGGTGGTGACGCAGTTGGCGTTGGATGCACGGCGTTTTGAAGGACTGAAGATGCCTCCGGAGCTGGCGAGAAAGTTTTTGTTGTTGAAGTTGTCACTGGTTGCGCCCGCGCCTAATAATGATGCCGAGCGGAAAGAGTTGACCGAACTGGCCAGCAAACTGGACGGCATGTACGGCAAAGGCAAGTACTGCAAGCAGGTGGAGGGCAAGGAAAAGTGTTTTTCACTGAATGATCTGAGCCGCACACTGGCCAGCAGCATGAATCCCGACGAGCTGCTGGATGCATGGGTGGGGTGGCACAAGATTTCTGTGCCGATGAAAGATAAGTATGCGCGGTTTGTGCAGCTATCGAATAAAGGCGCGACTGAGCTGGGCTTTAAAGATACAGGCGCGATGTGGCGGAGCAACTATGACATGTCGCCCGACGAGTTCAGCGCAGAAGTGGAGCGGCTGTGGCGGCAGGTGGAACCGTTTTATATTTCGCTGCATACGTACGTCCGCAAGCAGCTGATCAAGAAATACGGCAAGGTAGCGGAGCGCGAGGATGGCATGATCCCGGCGCAGTTGCTGGGCAATATGTGGGCGCAGGAGTGGGGGAATGTTTATCCGCTGGTGGCCCCTGCGGATGGCGGACAAGGTTACGACCTGACCAAACAGCTGGAGAAACAAGGCCTGGGCTCAGGACCGGCAACGCTCGACAACGCGAAGAAGATGGTGAAGTATGGCGAGAACTTTTTTACGTCACTAGGATTTGCGCCGCTGCCGCAGACGTTCTGGGAACGATCACTGTTTGTGAAGCCGCAGGACCGCGATGTGGTGTGCCACGCCAGCGCGTGGGACATCGATGCAAAAGACGATTTGCGGCTGAAGCTGTGCATTGAGGTGAAGGACGAAGACTTTGTCACGATCCATCATGAGCTGGGGCACAATTTTTATCAGCGTGCGTACAAAGACCAGCCGCCGCTTTTCCAGGACAGCGCGAATGACGGCTTCCATGAAGCGGTGGGCGATACGATTGCGCTTTCCGTGACGCCGGAATACCTGAAGGAAGTTGGGCTGCTGGATACGGTGCCGCCGGAGAGCACCGACATCGGCTATTTGCTGAAGCAAGCGATGGATAAGATTGCGTTTCTGCCGTTTGGGTTGATGATCGACAAGTGGCGTTGGGAAGTTTTTTCCGGCGAGGTCACGCCTGCGCAGTACAACAAAGCGTGGTGGGACC
>JBAVLE010000086.1:0-9228 GCA_049688735.1 Candidatus Angelobacter sp.
AAGCGGTGATCCACGGCTTCCGCTTTGGCTCGGCTGCATACCTAACCGACTTCAGCGAGATTCCCGCGCATTCAAAAGAGCGCCTGCGGGGGTTGGACATACTTTTTCTGGACGCGCTCCGTCATCGTCCGCATCCCACGCATTCTACTGTTGAGAACTCATTGAAACTGGTGGAGGAACTTAGGCCGCAACGAGCTTTCTTTACTCATATCTCCCATGATCTGCCTCACCGCGAAACGAACAAGAACCTGCCGGAACACGTGCGTCTGGCGCATGATGGGCTGAAGCTGGAGTTCGAGATCGCATGAAGATATTCCGGTCGCTGGAGGAAGTACCCAAAGATTTCGGCCCGACGATTGTCAGCGTAGGAAATTTTGACGGGATTCATTGCGGCCATCTGACCGTCTTGAAAGAAGTGACGGAGCGTGCCCGCCAGAGCAACAGCAAGGCCATGGCGGTGACGTTTGAGCCGCATCCATTTCGAATTTTGCGCCCGGACGTGACGCCGCGATTGATTACACCGCTGGCAAAGAAAGAAGCGCTGCTGGCGCAGACCGGGTTGGACGCGTTGCTGGAAATTCCTTTTACCCGCGACTTCTCCATGACCACACCGGAAGAGTTTGCCCGCGACATTCTTGCCGGCAAATTGCACGCAAAAGAAGTGCATGAGGGCGATAACTTTCACTTTGGCCATAACGCGCAGGGCAATACCGCAAGCTTAAAAGAGCTGGGCCAACAGTTTGGCTTTGACGTGCGCGTCTATCCGGTCATGATGGTGCGCGGCATTCCAGTTTCGAGCAGCCAGATACGCAAGCTACTGCTCGCGGGCAAGGTCAGCATGGCGCGACGGCTGCTGGGACGCGTTTTCAGCATTAGCGGCGCGCCGGGACGCGGACGCGGCTACGGCCATAAATACACTGTCCCGACGATCAACCTGAGCCGCTATGACGATCTGGTCCCTGGCGATGGCGTGTATTTCACGCGCACGCGGGTGGACAATGAGACGTTTAAGTCCGTCACCAATGTCGGACTGCGGCCCACGTTTGGTGACGAGTCATTCGCCATTGAAACCCATTTATTGGATTTCCATCCGCTGGACGTAACTGCGCAGACCGAAGTCGAAATTTCATTTTTGAAATGGCGGCGGCCAGAGATCAAGTTTCCCTCGATTGAAGCATTGAAAGCGCAGATTGGGGAAGACGTAAGAAGGGCGCAGAGATATTTCGGGTTGATGGAGAAGACGAGCATCTCTACGAAAATCGCGAGACATTAATCACAAAGGAACACAAAGGTGGAGCGCCTCAGGACGAAGGTACAGTCTTGCTCTTTTAAGCCCTTATACGTCTTTTCTCGGTAAGCAGGAGCAATATATGCGCGTTTTCATTTTCTGGTTTTCAGCCTTTGTGTTCCTTCGTGTCCTTTGTGGTTAAATTCCTGTAGAATCCAGCGCCAATGGCTTCCACTACGCTCCCCACGATCTCTCAGGTTACATCGGCGCAGAAGCGCACGCTGATTGCGGCGGCGCTGGGCTGGGGGCTGGATGGATTCGACGTCCTGCTGTACAGCAACGTCCAGATCCATGTGATGAACGCGCTGGGCATTCACTCCAAGGCCATCGCCGGACTACCAAACGCGTTTATGCTGCTGGCATCCGGAATTGGCGGCATACTGTTTGGATTTATTGCTGACCGCATTGGACGGGCCAAGGCACTGATGTTGAGTATCCTGACGTATTCGCTATGCTCGCTCGGCTCAGGGCTCTCGACTTCCATCGTTGTGCTAATCGCTTTCCGCTTTGTACTTGGCCTGGGCATGGGCGGCGAGTGGAACACCGGCGCAACGCTGGTGGCGGAGACGTGGCCCACACATCTGCGCGCGCGAGCGATTGCCATTGTGCAGAGCGCGTGGGCATGGGGACTGGCGGCAGCAGCGGTAGTGGCGTGGGTGGTGCTCGACAAGCTGCATCAAAACTGGCGCTTTGTATTTTTTGTTGGCGTGTTACCAGCGCTGGTAACACTGTGGATCAGGAAGAGCGTGCCTGAATCTGCGATGTGGAAACATCAACAAGATCAAGCGGCTGCGAGTGCGCCATTTTCTGAAGTGTTCTCACCGGCGCTTCGCAAGCAGACGATTTTCCTTTTGCTATTGAATATTTTTGGCTTGTTCGCGTGGTGGGGACTCTTCAGCTGGATGCCGCCTTACCTGACCTTGCCTGTCGAAAAGGGCGGTCGCGGGTTGAGCATGATGAACACCACGACGCTCCTCGTCACGCTGAACCTGGTGGGGATGTTTCCTGGCTATCTTTGTTATGGCTGGTTCGCGGACAAGCTGGGCCGCAAGCGGTCCCTGATTCTTTATACGCTGTGCGCTGCCGGACTGATTCCGTTGTACGCTGCAGCTCGAACGCCGTGGATCATTCTGGTGCTGGGCGCACTTGTCGGATTCTTTGGGACAGGTTTTTTTGCGGGATCAGGAATCATCGGCAGTGAGCTCTTCCCTACTCGCGTCCGCGCCCGTGCTCTTGGATTTACTTACAACGGCGCTAGAGCGTTGAGCTGCGTTGCGCCTTACACGATTGGCTGGGTCGGTGATAAAAAAGGTCTGAGCGCGGCGTTTTTGTTATGTGCCATCGCCTTCGTGCTTACTGCGGTGATGGCCACGCAGTTGCCGGAGACGAAGGGGAAGAATCTTGAGTAGGCTTTTCTGGAATCCCTGGCGAAGTGAAGGTATCTACGGACAGGAATTCATCCCACAAACCATAGCGTGCCCGCTCGGAATTCGAATGCCTCAGGGCCGCGGTAATCCTGTTTTCGAAGAGACATTGACCAGACAGATTCGTTGTCGAAAATGAACGAAATCCTTTCGTCAGACAACACTTCTGCTTTCTTCACTTTGTGCGATATCAAACCGCAGAGAGCATCACGATAACCGGGCTGTCCCCAAACCAGAGAAGACACACTACTCGTGACTCTGTGCACACCACTATGAACGTTCAAGCACGGCCCACTAAAACGCAGTTGCAGATAGTCCTGAACAAACTCAACTGAACTGAGTTGTTCGCCTATCAACTGTTTCAGCGCTTCATCCAATGTCTTTGGTTCGTCCATAACCGTAGATGTATTTAAAGCCGTAGGATCCCTCGCTTGGGCTCGGGATTAACTAACGATTACGAGAGAACATCCGCCGGCTGCGCCGCATTTTTCTTGGGCCGTCGATTGGCCTGCAGGATCTTTTTCCGAAGCCGCAGTGATTTTGGCGTGACTTCAACCAGCTCGTCGTCGGCGACGAATTCAATCGCCTGTTCCAGCGTCAGATTTTTGAACGGAACAAGGCGGATGGCTTCGTCGGCGGTCGAGGCGCGCATGTTAGTCAGCTTCTTCTCGCGAACGGCGTTCACATCAAGATCGACTTCGCGGGCATTTTCACCCACGATCATTCCTTCATAGAGTTCCACGCCAGCGCCGACAAACAAAACGCCTCGTTCCTGCAAGCTCCAGAGAGCATAGGCCGTCGAGGGGCCATTGCGGTCGGAAACAAGTGCGCCGGTCATGCGATGTGGAATTTCTCCCAGCCATTCGGTATAGCCATCGAATAAAGAATTCAGGATCACGGTGCCGCGCGTATCGGTGAGCAGCTCTGAGCGCAGGCCGATCATGCCTCGGCTGGGAATGGTGAATTCCAAACGCACGCGGCCGGAGCCGTGATTGTGCATTTTGAGCATTTGGCCTTTGCGCGCGCCGAGCTTCTCAATCACCACGCCGATGAAGGCCTCAGGGATATCCACCATCAGCTTTTCTTTGGGCTCCATCAGCTTGCCGTCAATGCGCTTGGTTACGATTTCCGGCTTGCCGACCGCAAGCTCATAACCTTCTCGACGCATGGTTTCAATCAGGATGGAAAGTTGAAGTTCGCCGCGGCCCAGGACCTTGAATGAATCGGTTGCGCCGCTATCTTCCACGCGCAAAGATACGTTGGTGAGCAGCTCTTTTTGCAGGCGATCACGCAGGTTGCGTGAGGTGACGTAAGTGCCTTCTCGTCCGGAAAATGGTGATGTGTTCACGGAGAACTGCATCGCGATGGTCGGCTCGTCGATCACGATGTGCGGCAGCGGCGCGGGATTTTCAACTTCAGTAATGGTTTCGCCGATTCCGATTCCCTCGACGCCGGCGATGGCGACAATGTCACCCAGTTCAGTCTGGTCGATGTCCACGCGCTTGAGACCGCTGAAAGAAAACAGCTTGGTGATCTTCCACTTCTGCACTGAGCCATCGAGCTTGGCGATGCCGGCTTCCTGACCGTTGCGCAGCGTGCCGTTGAAGACGCGGGCAATAGCAAGGCGGCCAAGATAGTCACTGTAATCAAGGTTGGCGACGAGGATTTGTAGCGGGCTGGCGGCGTCACCGGCCGGCTCTGGCGTGTTGGCTAAAATTGCGTCAAATAGCGGCCGCAGATTTTCACCAGGAACGTCGATACTCGTTGAAGCGGTTCCAGCTTTTGCGTTCGTATAAAGTACGGGAAAATCGAGCTGATCTTCGCGTGCGTCAAGGTCGATGAACAGATCGTACAGCTCGTTGAGCACTTCCTGCGGCCGCGCGTCGGGCCGGTCAATCTTGTTGATGACCACCACCGGCGGCAGGCCAGCTTCCAGGGCCTTGCTGAGCACGTAACGCGTCTGCGGCAGAGGCCCTTCGCTGGCATCGACCAACAACATAACGCCGTCAACCATCTTAAGGGCGCGTTCCACTTCGCCGCCAAAGTCGCTGTGGCCGGGCGTATCGACGATGTTAATCTTCACGTCGTGATAAATGATGGCCGTGTTCTTGGCCAAAATGGTGATACCGCGCTCTCGCTCGAGATCATTGGAGTCCATCACGCGATCGACCACAGCTTCATTGGCGCGGAACGCGCCGCTCTGGCGCAGCATGGCATCCACCAGCGTGGTTTTTCCGTGATCAACGTGCGCGATAATTGCGATATTGCGAATACGGGAATTCAAATCGGTCTTAGCTCAGCTCTCTAAAGAATGGGGTACTTCTATTCTATCCGGAATTCCGCGTTGATGCGGGAGCTTCACGTCGGACGAAGAAATAAAACGGAGGGCGCCGTTAAAGCAGGGCCGTCCGCATCCGTCTTTATCGCAGATAAAGTTTAGTGTGAAAGCTGGCGGTCGATCTTGATTCGGTCGTCCATGCCCACGATCGAGCTCTCGTGGATCGGTTTGAAGCCGTCTTTCTGGATGATGATGTCGTAGTTCCCAGCTTCCAACTGGACCTCAAGCGGCGTGGTCTTTTGCAGAGGCGTTCCATTGATGGTGACCTGCGCGCCCTTGGGCTCAGTCTTGATCTCGATCCGCGCCATGCCTGAAGCGTTGCCATTGTTGCCGAGCAGCTTTCCAACTCCGCTGCTGCCCACCAGGCGGATATTATCCGTGCGGCCTGCGGCCATGAGACTGGGTGCGTAATTCACTGACTGCCCCGCGACTAACTTGAGGTCAGTGGACGCCTCAAGATAACCCTGCTTGCGCACTACAATATTCTGCGCTCCGGGCTCGACAAGAAATTCTATCGGCGTAACTTTGCCGGTATCTTTTCCGTTGATCCAGATCTCCGCACCTGCCGGCTTGCTGGCTACGGTGACAAAGCCTTTTACCGCATTCATGCGAACGTCAATCGGTGTGCGAGCTCCTCCGGTGACCTGCACAGTGCGCGTCTCTGTAGCATAGCCGGGCATGTTGAATGTCACTTTGTAAGTTCCCGCAGCTAATCCCGGGACTGTCTGCGGAGCTTTCCACTGTTGTCCTGCGTGGCCTTCAATTTCCACGGTTGCGCCCATAGGCATGGAAGAGACAATCAACTGTCCTTCCTTCGCGGTGGGCGGAGCTACCGGAGCAGCAGGCACATACCTCGATCTGCCTGCACGCGCAGGCGTGGGAGCAGCCTCAGAACGCGACTTGCTCTGTTCCTCTTCTGCGGCTTTTACTTTTTCAATTGCCTGCTCTGCCTTGCCACTAAACGGCGCAGGCGCATTCACCGCCGACTTCGGCGCAGCCGCATCTTCTTCCTCCGCCGGATGCCGCTGGAACAGCAGCGCTAAAACCACAATCAGGCAAAGGCCGCCGACCACCGCCGCAACTACCTTCCAGTGGTTTGCTGTGCTTACCGGCTTGCGTATAGATGTTTTTCCCCCCGGACCAACATACGTTGTGCCTACAGTTCCCGGCGTCACTTTAACAGACTGCGTTGCCGAGCCTGACGGCATCGCCTTAAAGCTCTGGCTCGCGTTCGGTCCCGGGACAGCTTTGAAACTCTGGCTGGCATTAGGCGAAGGCTGAACTTTGATCGCCTGGCTGGCGTTCGGCCCCGGCGCGTCTTTATAAGCAGGGAATGATCCTGTGCTGTTAGCGCGAGAAACCGGCATGGCTTTGGCGGCTTCTTCCAGCGCGGCAAAGAACTGCTGGCCGCTGGCGTATCTTTCTGCCGGATTCTTCGCCAACGCCTTCAACACTACTCTAGAAATCTCTTCCGGCACGCGCGGATGCGCCATCTGCATCGGGTGCGGCGTCACGTCAGTAATTGCGCGATCCACTTCTCCCAGATGCGGTCCGCTGAACGGGCTGCGCGCCGTGTAAAGCTGGTAGATAAGCGTGCCTGCGTTAAAAATATTTCCCGCAGCACTCATCGGCTTGTTCTTTACCTGCTCCGGGCAAAGATACGGCTCATTTTCCAGCTTCTTTGTGGGCGACTGCGTCAGCAGGTTCTTATCGCGCAGCAAGCCAAAATCAAGCAGCTTGAGCGTACCGTCGGGCAGGACCTTGATGTTGCTCGGGTTCAAAAAATTATGGCAAACGCCTTTGCTGTGCGCGAAATCCAGCGCGGCCAAAAGCTGTTTGGCCATCTGCAGAACTTCGTTCATCTCCGGCTGGCGTTTGGTCATCAGCTCTCTAAGAGTCTGCCCTTCAACGAACTCAGCCGTCATAAAAAGCGTAAAGTCTTTGTAGCCGCAGGTATATAGCTTGGCGATGTTGGGATGGTCCAGCGCGCTCGCGGCTTTCGCCTCCGCCAGGATTTTCTGGATCAGCGCATTCGCGTCGTCCAGCCACTCCGGCACTTCAAACTTGCGCAGCACGACTGACCTGTTCTGCTGCGGACTTCTGGCCTGATGGACTACCCCTACGCTTCCGCGTGGCAGTTCCTTCACCAACTCAAGGCTGGCGGTGCGCGGGGCAGCAGCCGTGGCTGCGCCACTGGCATTGCCTGTCGATGAAGCGGTGGCGTCGCCTGTGGCCGTGGCGGTTTCTGTGGCGGTTTCCGGGTATTCTTGCATCTTGGGGTCCTATCGATTACCTATGCAAGTTCTCTGGGAGGAGGACAGCCGAATCTTACCCCAAAGGCCCTTCCGCAGTGCCCACAAGAACAGTGCCCCAGGGTTACTTAGGTAATTGGAGAAGGATGGGGTGGAAAAGCAGACTAACTTGGGGACCCGTAGAGGGGCAAATTGGCATTAGAGCTTTCCAGCATATTGGCTCGCTGTGAGCAGCGCTTTCCCGATGTTGTTATTCTCTGAAAATGTTATAAATTCCGCGACGGTCATACATTTAAAACTCGCAACAAAATTGGCACGGCTAGCAGCCAGGCGTTTGTAGCAATCTTCGGTTACACAAAGGATGAGATCGCCTTGAGTTCTGGTCATCGCAACGTAGGCTATGCGTTTTTCCTCTCGGTCGTGGTCCTCAAGCGACCACCAAATCCTGGATGGGCAATGCCCGGCATTGGCCGGCGGCGGGCAAACAAAAACGGTCGTGTCATGGGTTTCGCCCTTAACACCATGAACAGTCTGCGCTGGAATCCGAGGAAGTGCCGACTCAGCACAACCTATCTGAGGTAGGAAATCCGTAGCCGGGGACTGCCATTCGGGCATACGCTTCGGCTTAAGCTTTCCAGTTGTAAAGTTCAGGCCGGCCCTGAGGTTGAATGCGACGATTTCCCGATCAAGAATTTGCCCAGCCTTCATTTGCCACTCGAAATATGTTGTCGTATCCGGCAGAGCATTGGCCTGTAAAAGACATCGAACCGCGAGTGCCTTCCAATCCATTGGATCAATCTGTGAGTTTGAAAGTTCCTCATCTGTGATGCCTTCGCTCTTAAAAATTGAACGCTCGATAGCTGCGCGAGCTGACCCCAAAGCTGCGATTGTTTTTCCCTGACGAAATTTAACTACCGCGCGGGAAATATGCGTGAGTGGTGGACAATGGAGATTTGGCGCAGCACCTGTCCGGCGACCTCTAAGGGCATCCACAGTCGCAGTTGCACGCGCAATCACTTTCACCATGCAAGCGATATTCATCGCCTGCAGCAGTTCCAATAACCGCCTCACGTCGGCAACCATATCCTGATACCGAAGCAGAAATGTTCGGCCCCCTCTATCTTGGGCTGAATTAATATCACCCTTTCCATCCTTCAGGTGTGATGCCGCTTGGGCAACAGCTGGCGGGCATCGACGACTATAGGAAAGCGGGAGCGATACTGCACCGCTGATCGTTCCAAATTCGTCGAAAAGGTCGGGTCTGGCTCCGTTGAATTCGTAAATCGCTTGATCTGGATCTCCTACCAGCACGCCGCGGGCGGAAGCTTGCTCCAACAATAGGCGAATACTCTTACCCAAAAAATGGCCGGTATCTTGAAGCTCGTCTACGATAAGGACGGGAAAACGCCGCGTGATTTCTGCACAAATGGTTGGTCCCCAAAAAGGATGTTCTAAGATTTTACTGGCCCAAAGAGATGCATCCGAGTGCGTGAAAAGGCCGCGCGTCTTCCAAATCTCAAGTTTGGCCTTGCGGACGTGCGATAGCTCATCCTGGGTCAAGTGCCGGAATGGTGAGTTTGGATGGGGTTTGTAGACAGGAATCGCCTTCCCATCTTTTTCATTGATGTAAATACAGCCAAAGAGATTGATTTTCCCTTTTGCAACAGTGGCACTCTGACTTCGAGAACGCATACCCCAGTACTCGGGTCCCCATTCACCAACAACGATTCGAGGCTCAGCATAAGCATTGAAAACGCGAGACAAATGTGGACGGAGCACATAGCGAAACAGAAATGCATCAATTGTCCCCACGAAATGCGGATGGCTTAGCTCATGTCCAACTGCTCTTCGTATTTCCTCTCCTGCAACCTTGGTAAACGATAGTGCGGCTATGCCACTGGTTTCCATCGGCCAAGTGGCCAATTC
>JBAVLE010000087.1:0-4805 GCA_049688735.1 Candidatus Angelobacter sp.
GTTTATGGCGACAACAACATCAGAGAAACGCACGTATGAAGAAGCCGTGAATTGGCTTCGTGATCATGGCTTTGACATCCTGGAAGCTCCCGGCACAAAGAACCGGGTCTTCCTTAAAAAGTCGAGCGTTTCCGCTGCCATTGAGCGCGGTGGTGACGGCTCAGCGCGTCTCTTTGCCAAGCCTGGAATCCAGATCGGCGGTGAAATTTCCCGGCTTGTGGACAAGGGATACCAGAAATTCTTGAAGACCACCAAGACCGAAGTTCCCGCTACGGCGGACCATCTCCAGGCCATTCACCAGATCTCAGAAGAACTTAAAGAAGCCACCGGAGCCACTAGTCTCTACAATGAATCTCTTGGTACCGTAAGTGATCGTTATACGTATGATCGCGTAGAAAACCGTGATCTCCCTGAAGCCCAGCGCCCTCAGCGCGCCTGGGAAGGAAAGAAAAAGACCGGCCGCAAACCTGCCTAAGCACTGCTTTTGACAAATCAGTCTCCTCCAACCTAGACTTTTAAGGTCTTGAACTAACTTGACTTGTATTTCTTTAGCTCTGGAGGAGATTCCTGATTATGTTCCACAAAAATTCTCGGGTCCTTGCAGTTCTGTTCATGCTCTCGCTGTTTGCCACTGCGTCTTTCGCGCAGGGCGCAGCTGCGTCATCCAGCAAAGACACAACTGCTACCAAAAAAGCTGCAACCAAGACCAAGAAAGCTGATCTGGTCGATATCAACGCCGCCAGCAAGGAAGACCTCACAGCCCTTCCCGGAATTGGCGACGCTTACAGCCAGAAAATCATTGATGGCCGTCCGTATACCACCAAGCGCGATCTCGTGACCAAGAAGATCGTTCCCCAGGCCACCTATGACCAGATTAAAGACAAAATCATCGCGCACCATGTTGCGGGATCAACAGACAAGAAGGGCAGCAAAAAAGGCGCTGCTGCTACAGCAACACCTAAGTAGAAATCTTGCGTGACTTTGAGGCGCTCCTGCTGGGGCGCTTTTTCTTTTGCAACACAACGGTTTCAGCCAACTCTTCCACCCAGTTCACCCGGAAGACCGGAACAGCCTCGCTGCGGCCTTTTACTTTCAGCTCCGGCAGCCGCTCCAGGTCAATGGTCTTGCCGGACTTGCCCAATTTTTTCGCGGTGGATTCAGAAATTAAAATCTGTCCACCAGCGGCATTTGTCATGAGCCTCTGTGCGGTATTTACCGCGTCGCCCACTACCGTATAGTCCAGCCTGCGTGGTGATCCAATGTTGCCGGCGATAGCGTTCCCCGTATTGATCCCGATGCCCACGCGCAGTTCCGGCCACTCTCGCGTTGCAGCGTCGCGATTCAGCTCAATCAGCAGCCGCTGGATTTGCATCGCCGAATTCACCGCCGCAGCCGCGTCATTGCCCTTGGAGATGGGCGCTCCAAACACCGCCATCACGGCGTCGCCAATGTATTTGTCCAGCGTTCCGCCGTTGTCAAAAATCACGTCCGTTACCCGCGTGAAATATTCATTCAGGATTTCCACCACCCGGCCCGGCTCCATGGTTTCACTCATGGTGGTAAAGCCGCGAATGTCGGCAAACATCACGGTAACTTCCTGATTTACTCCGCCCAGCCTGATATCAGGATTCGCAACTACCATTTCGACGACTTCAGGAGAAAGAAAGCGCTCCAGCGCCGACCGCTGCAAAGACTGCTGCGCAATTTTTGCATGCGCCATAACGTTGTCCACGGCCGCTCCCGCCTGGGCCGCTATCAAGGCAAACACGTTGAGCTCCTCTTGTGTGAACGCCGAGGCTTTTTCAAGATTATCCACATACAGCACGCCGAATAATTGCTCTTTGCCTACCAGCGGCGCGCACATGGCGGAGCGCAGCCCGGAAATTTTGAGGCTTTCACTGCCGCTGAATCGCTCGTCTGAGCTCACATCGTCAATCAAAATCGGCTGCCGCTCTTTGCGAATCAGCTCCAGCACGCGCGTGCTCAGGATGATCTGCGGCCGGCTTTCGGCGTTTGCGGGGTTGCGATAACGAACTTCGGTTTGCTTCGCTACTTCGCCGCGGTCGTCAAACAGCATTACAAAGCCGCGCTCCACGCCTTCAATCAGGCAGGCCAGCGAGATTACTTGCTCGCAGATATGCTCCAGCGCCAGCTTGGAGTTCAGGGCTTTTCCGGCTTCATACAAAACGGTGAGCAAATAGTTTTCCCGCTCCAGCTTTTTTACGCGGGTGGCCAGATCAGTAAGTTCATTGCTATGCGTATCGCTGCTGCGCGGCAGCGCGGCCTGCTGAGTGCGCTCGCGCATGAGGTTATTCAGTGTGGACGGCCACTCGCCCCGGCGAACCTGAAGCCCGTTATCGTCCACATTCTCAAGGCGCAGCCGGTAATGGCCCACCAGCGCAACGTCACCGTTTTTGAGTTCGGTTTCTTTGCTGATTTTTTCGTCGTTCAGGACGATGCCGTTGGTGCTGCCGCGATCGGCAATAAAAATAAAATTTTCTCTTAGCTTCACGACCGCATGAAAGCGGCTGACGCTGGCGTCATTCAGGACCAGATCGTTAGCATTGCCCCGGCCCACCGTAATGAGCGGCTTGTTGAGTTCCAGGATCCCGTTTTTCCCGTCGGGCGAGGAGATGATCAGGCGGGCCATAGATTACATGGTTATTGTTTTTCAAGAAGCTCGTCAATATTGACGACTTTACCTTTTTGCACCTTGATGTTTCTGTGTACTGGCTTGTAACCGCTCATTTGCAGCACAATGCTGTAAACGCCGGGATCGGCGGGCCACCGCGCATTCGTCTTTTTGGGAGCGGATTTACCGTCCACCATAATCGTTGCGCCTTCAGGGTTCGTCCGGATATGCACCAGCCCTTTGCCTTCTGGGATGGTATCGGTGCCAAAGAACCGCCGCAGTGGGTTCGGGCTTTTTCCGTCCTCAGGTTGAACGTTCACGCTCAACAGCACCGGTGAAAAGCTCATTGTCTGCCCTTCAGACACTGTGTCTTCCATAGACATCTCTTTGAACCCGGCCTTGCGCACGGTGACTTTATGGAATCCTTTTTCCACCGTGAGCTGCGTCGGCGTGGTCAGGCCGCTGTCTTTGCCGTCCACCCAAACGTTTGCGGCCTGCGGATTGCTGGTGACCACAATCGTCGAAACCGCCGGCGCTAGTTGCGCCGATACGTCAACGCTTTTGCCGGCCGTTGACTCCACGGACTTTGTCTGTTGCAGGTAGCCAGACTTGCTGAAAACAATCGTATGCATGCCCGCCGCAAGATGTGAAGCTGTAAATGGAGTTACCCAATTCGGCTCGCTCCATCCGTCGATCTCCACCTTTGCGTTGTCCGGCTGTGAGAGTAACTTCAACTCGCTTTGCGCGACAAAGACTTTATTCGGAGAACTGGTCGCCTTCAGTGGCGTTGGCGCTTTTTGTGCGGTCGCAGATTTTTTTGTCGGAAAGAATTTTACCGTTGTGTCCGGAGCTATCTCTTCTTTCTTTTCCGGCGTGGGCGCGGGGATAGCGATTGCAATCGGCTCGAGCGCCACGTGCTGCGCTTCCTTGATCTTGGCCTCTTCCGCAAGCTGGCGCATTTTTACTTGCGTCCGATGATATGCGTAACCTCCCATGGCGCTGCCCAGCACCACGATTGTGATTATGGTCGCAAGCAGAACGCTCCGTTTGCTGGAAAGAATAGCCGTCGTAGGACGCTTTACTGGAATCGGTTTCTTAGCCAGAGCTGGCGCGGCCGCTGCGGCTCGAGCCGTATTCCCAGCGATTACTCTTAACGGCAACACCAGGGTTTTTTCTGGAGCTGAGGGCGCAGGCGTGATTGCAGAAGTTGATCCGGTGCGCACTGGCCCTGCCAGCTTGTAGTTTTCAAGGTCGCGGACAAGGTCCGCGCCGGTCTGGTAACGATCATCAGGCGCTTTGGCCAGTGCCTTGGTGACAATCGCGCTCAAACCGGGATGGACAGTTACATCCAGATCGCGTGGCGTGATCGGGTTTTCATTGACGATTTTGTAAATGATCGTCGTAACATTCTGGCCGACGAATGGTTTTTCGCCGGTCAGCATCTCATAAAGAATTACGCCCAGACTGAAGAGGTCGGATCGCCCATCCAGCTGGCGGCCTTTTACCTGCTCGGGGGCCATGTAATTCGGCGTGCCAAGCACCTGCCCGGTATTTGTGACCTGTCCGCCGGACTTGGCGATACCGAAGTCCATGATCTTTACCGTGCCGTTGCCGGTGATCATGATGTTGGCGGGCTTTATATCGCGATGAACAATTCCGTTGGAATGCGCATAATCCAGCCCGCGGCAAATCTGCCGGGTAAGCTGGAGCACTTCATCCGTAGCCAGCACACGTTTTTCCGCCAGCACCTCATGCAGCGTAGTGCCTTCAATGAACTCCATGGCGATGTAGAAAATTCCGTCCCGCTCGCCGGCGTCGTAGATGGTAACTATGTTGGGATGGTTCAGGACGCCCGCGGCGCGGGCTTCATTCTGGAAACGGCGCACCATTTCCTGCGCGTCAAGACCGTGGACGTCGAGCCGCATGGTCTTAAGCGCTACCGTGCGGCCAATCGTTGGGTCCAGCGCCTTGTACACGACGCCCATGGCGCCGCGACCTAGCTCACCGGTAATCTCGTATCTGCCAACCGTCTGAATAGACATCATGAGGGCTTATCTTTGTAACTCAGTGGCGCCCTTGCCTGTCTTGGGGGAGTAGACGTATCAAATTTTGCGAAACTATTGCTGGAGGACACACACTCCGAGTGACCCGAAAATATCTCATTCCATTACTC
>JBAVLE010000088.1:0-18637 GCA_049688735.1 Candidatus Angelobacter sp.
GCCCGGTAAAGAGCACGCGTCCGGGGGTGCCAGGAAGGGCCTTTTCCAGCGCAGGACGTACCTCAGCCAGTGCATCCCGAAAGCCGCGATGCACCTGGCCACCATGTTCCCAGGGAACCTTGAGCGCATTAATATTGTCACCCAGATCGGTCGGATCATCTTTGTCCGTTCCACGAAAGGCCACGGCAGCCAGCTTCTGGTCATTGCTTACGGCCACAAAGCAATGTATGCCTCCGTCCCGCTTGATTTGCTGGCTCTCAAAAAAACCGGCAGCGGCAAAGCCGATTTTGCCCAGTTCAGTTTTGATCCGGGCTTGGTCGAAGGCAAAAGTCGTGTCAGAGCGGCAATAGGCCAGCCGCGCCAGCTCAACGCAAAGAGCTGCATCAGATTTTGGCGCGCCCGCAGGAAAGAACACGGCATTCTTGCAGGGATAGTACAGGTCGTCTTTTCTAGCACTATAAGCAATTGCGCCGTTCATATCGACCTCCGGCAAAATTAATTGGTGATGTTAGCCAAGTACTGTAATACAAAACGCAGCACGCAGCGGCACTGAAATCCTGCTGCGCATGGTCCCACCGCGGGTGTAACGAATGTAAGAAAAGGAAAAACTTGAGGACTCCCGATTGCATTCAGTACAGGATAGTTTTTCACCAAGTCTGTCAACCGGCGCTTCCCGTTTATAGACTGGGTACGCAGGCTACAATACTCCATGAGGCGCTACATAATTTGACGCGTTTGAATGACGCTCAATTGAAGATGCTGCTGGGACTCAATGGACCCTCGGTCAGGGTGTAACGGATGACATCAGCAAAAAACTGGAGGACAACGGCTGTGCTGGCAAAAACTAAGCGATTGTTGTTCCTAGCTGGCGGGTTAGTTTGTATGACTTCGCTAGTGAGTCCCGCCTGTGCCCAGGCGCCGCTAAAAGGTTCGATGAATTTGGTCTGCGCTTCACTCGATGTGCTCGACCTGCATTTCAAGATGCCTTCAAATAATGAGACCCTTGTGGCGCATATTTTTATGGTTGCGTTGAGGACGGATGGGGTGAAGAATGTGCCGCACAAATCCAGGAGCCAATGGTGTACGGCAAAAAACCAATGCGAAAATGTGGAAACCACCATCATATTCAAGAAATTCAACCTTGAGAAGGAAGCTTCTGGGACCTATGTCGTGGAGTTCAGTGACGGCCATAGGCAACAAGGCACGTTCAAAACGGTGCGAACGCCACAGCCGAAACCGTTCTTGTGTGAATAGTTCCGAACGCGGGACTGGTGGAACGGCAAGCAAAAAGCAACAGCAAAACCTTCCACTGATGGGTGATTCAAGTACAGGTGCTTTCCAGTGTCTTCCGTCGTCAGCAATCTCTGGCCAACGCAGCGATGCTTGCGCATCGCCAGGGATAGTTTTTGCTTGACAAGTCCTTCGCTCTTATCGAGGGGCACCCACCTTATCGAGAGGGAGAAAGGTAGAGGGGAAAGGGTGGGCCACCCGCCGAACCATTCGATACTGGTTGTCTCTTGTCGCGAAATCGCCAAGTCGTAAACCGATAGGCTGTTG
Source organism: Candidatus Angelobacter sp. (assembly GCA_049688735.1). GTDB lineage: Bacteria > Acidobacteriota > Terriglobia > Terriglobales > Acidobacteriaceae > Angelobacter. Next base: position 1,558 of record JBAVLE010000088.1, read on the forward strand.
ATCTGCGGTCCCGATCGATGAGCGATAAGGTCTGAATGCATCTAGTGAATACTTGGTTCTTACGATGGGTTATGGGTGAATGAATCGGCAACATTCAATGAACATGATCGGGACTATTAAATGTGCGGATCATTCGCTGCGCAGCGCCCGCATCGGATCAATGCTGGCAGCTCTCCGCGCGGGGATCATTGCAGCAAACAGCGCCGCCAATCCGAGAAGTACCGTGGCCACCGCCAACAGCAATGGATTCCATGGCGTGACTCCGAAAAGCTGGCTCGCCATTAGATATCCCGCCCCAATAGCCGCCGGAATCCCGATCCCCAATCCAATGCCGACCTGCCAGAACGCTCCGCGCAACACCATCGCAAGCACCGAGCCGCGATCCGCCCCAAGCGCCATGCGCACGCCAATCTCGCTCCTGCGTTGCTCCACGCCATATGCGGTCACGCCATAAAGGCCAATCGCAGCCAGCACCAGGCCAACCGCGCCAAACAGCCATGTAAGGCTGGCGATCATATTCTGCTGGTCGAAAGTTCCCTGAATCACTCTCGTATACGGCTGAATGTCATAGATCATCAGGTTCGGATCGACTTCAGCCATAGCCTTCTTCACTTCCATGAAGATGTTCGCGGGATGCCCGGGCGCCCAGATCACAATGTTGGAGAGGTTGTGCGACCAAAGCTCATCGGTGTAGAGATCCAGTTGATCGAAATGGACAGTTTGGGCCTCAGGGATGTAGTACATGGCGCGGGCGGGATCGTTCACATAATTAATGTTTCGAACGACACCCACAATCTCATAGGCCCCCGCATTCTTCACCGGAGCCGGACCGAAGTGCCGGCCGATGGGACTCTGACTCCCGAAAAATTTCTTAGCAAAGGCTTCATTGATCACGGCCACCTGCTGCGTATTCCCGTTGTCATCTTCATTGATCGTCCGGCCCGCCAGCATTCGGGCGCCGATCGCATCGAAGAACCCCGGCATGATGCGGGTCCAGTCGGCGGACATATCGTCCTTCGGGCCGGGCTCTGGCTTGCCCTGAATCCGAATGTCTTTGCTCCACTGGCCGTCCGTCATCGGTGCATAGGTTGTGGCGCTGACGTCGCGCACTCCAGGAATGGCGCTGAGGCGGTCCTGAATCTCACGATAGAACGGGACCAGTTGTTCCTGCTTATGGCCCGACAGTATGGGGCTCTTGATGGAAACCAGATAGCGCCCCTCCGGATCGAACCCGAAGTTCTGGTGCTCCAGATTGCGCAGGCTGCCGCCCAGCATCGCGGCGGCGCTCAGCAACACCAGCGATACCGCCACCTGCGCAATCACAAGCGCCTTCTGTGCCCAATGACGGCCGCCTCCCACCTCACGGTTGGCGCCACGCATCGCCTCCACCGGCTCTGCGTGCGAGCTCATCCACGCGGGTGCAACGCCAAAGATCACTCCCGTCAGCAACGAAACTCCCAACCCAAACAGCAAAACCGGCGCCGAAGGTGTAGCCTGCACCGGAATCCATGACCTTTGTTCCAGCGTGTGAAATGCGAGATACAGGATCAGCCGCGCACCCGCCCAGGCCACAGCAACACTGGCGGCGCCGCCAATCAGAGACAGCGTGACGCTTTCAATCAGCGCATTCCTCACCAGGCGCCCGCGCGATGCGCCTAGCGCCACGCGCACCGCTGTCTGTTGTCGATTTCTCAGACCGCGCGCCAGCAGCAGATTGGCGATGTTGGCGCAAGCCACCAACAAGACGCAGCAAGCCGTGAACATCAGCAGCAGCAAACTCTCGCTGTAATACCTCCGCAAACTGGAGAAACCTGCGCCACCATGCGACACGCGAAGCGTCTGCTTCTGCCACACAGCTCTTTCCTGCGGACTCATATCCGCCGCATGGCTGGCCAGCCAGCCATGCAATTCGCCCTGCAGTTGCGCTTCCAGCGTCTTCGGATTCGTCCCCGCGCGCACCCGCCCGATCAGGTCCAGCCAATCGACCCGCGGATTTTTAATTCGTGCCGTTCCGCCAGACAGCAACGGCTCGGTCGACAGCGGGAACCAGATATCCGGCACGCCCCAACTCGTCACATTCGCGCCAATGAAACCAGCCGGAGCCACGCCGATGATCGTGAACGCACGGCCGTTGATCTGGTATGTCGATCCCACCACCGAAGGATCGGAGCCGTACTTCTTCTGCCAAGCATGGAAGCTCATCACCGCCACTGGAGACGCGCCCTCTCGGTCGTCCGCGTCAATGAGCAGCCTTCCGCGCCACGCCGATACACCCAGCGTCTCGAAAAAGTTTCCGGAAACAAACTCACCATTCGCCGTCTCCGGCAGTCCCGCTGAGCCGGCGCGTCGCACTGCCAGCGACTGATTACCCGCCTGGAGCGCTGCCAGCTCCTGGAATCCTGTCATGTTTGCGCGGAACAGCTTGTACGCCTCCCACGGAAACAGATTCCAATTGCCCGGCGCGTCATCGTCGTGGTCCTGGCTGTATCCAGCCCACTCGCAGCAATGGGGTCGGAAGCCGACTCGCCAAAGCTGATCCGGTCTGGTGACCGACAACGATTGCAGCATCACCTGCTCGACCAGCGTGAAGATCGCCGTGGTCGCGCCGATGCCCAGCGCCAGAGTCAACACCGCCGTAATCGTAAAGCCAGGCGACTTGCGCAACTGACGCAGTGCATAGCGGAAGTCATACAGCAGATGTTCGAGTAACGGCAGTCCTTCTTCCTCATGGTATTGCTCTCGAATTGCTTCGACAGCTCCCAGTGTGAGCACCGCCTGACGGTGTGCTTCGCTCGGAGTCATCCCAGCTCGGACGTTCTCCTCTGCCTGCATCGCTACATGCCCCGCTATCTCCTCACGCAGGCGGTCATCACCACGGCGGCCAAGGCAGAAATTCCAGACACGCGCGAAGAGCCGGTTCAGGATTGTCATCTCAAATCCTCTGCCTTCACTTCAAAAAAACGCCCAATGATCGCCGCTGTCTGCTCCCAATCGCGTTTCTCGGTTTGGAGCAGTTTTTCCCCGGCGCGAGTGAGCCGGTAAAAACGGGCGCGCCGGTTGTTCTCTGAAGGCCCCCACTCCGATGCGACCGCGCGCTCTTGCTCAAGTCTTAGAAGAACCGGATAGAGCGTTCCCTGGTTAACTGAGAGAAGTTCATTGCTGATCTGCGCGATGCGCCGAGCAATTGCGTATCCGTGCAGCGGGCCCAGAACTTGAAGCGTCTTCAGCACCATCAACGCCAGTGTCCCCTGCTGTACATCCCTCTTCGGCTTCATTTGGCTGCGCTCCACGCTTTCCATTTGGTTGCCCAACGGAGTATGGCACAGCTTCATTGGGAAAGCAAATGGAGGTGAAGCAGGACTGCATCGCACTCGCGAGTAAGCGGTCTTGTCGAGACGCCTATTTTCTCGACTAACGCACAATCGCCGAGTCACTCATTTAGCGCTGCTACATCGTTGGTGGTGACGGGCAATCCGGAAACGATTACTCCCAAATTGATGGCTTCGCACCAAGCAATTTCAATAGCGTTGTCTACTTTCAACTGGTCCGAATCAGACAGCAAATTTCGGCCGGGTGCCCCAGGCTTTCGCCTCCCTGTCCTTGGCGAGACAAACGGGTGCCCCGTTCCTTTGCACAGGCGGGTGGCCCGGCCTTTTCGTGTTTTTTCTCCATGCCTCACGAAGCTGAGGGTGCCCCATCCTTTGCGGAGAGCGCGGTTTCAGGTCTATGCGCTCGGAGCAAAGAGTGGGTTTGGAGATGGTCGTTTCTTCACTCCAGTAGTTACAATAATCGACCATGCCCAAAGGACTGCAGCGTTTCCACCATACTGGTGACTGGCATTTCATTACATGCAGTTGTTACAGACGGCAGAAATTCCTGGACTCGAAGCGCCGTCGGGGCCTCTTTCTGGATATCCTGGAGCAAGTACGAGCCAGGTACGATTTTGTTGTCGTCGGTTACGTCGTCATGCCGGAGCACTTCCATCTCTTGATCGGGGAACCGCGCATGAAAAAGCTGTTTACGGCGATGCAGGTGCTGAAGCAGAGAGTCTCCGTGCAGTGTCGCGGAAAAAAGAGAAAAAGCGCGAGCCAAAAAAGCGCGAGCCAGATGTGGCTCTGGCAAGAAGCTATCCCACCGGCCCTCTGGCAGCCCAGGTATGATGGCTTCAACGTTTTTACGCAACGGAAATATGTGGAGAAGCTGCGCTACATTCATCGGAATCCGGTGAAACGAGGGCTGGTGCCATCACCGGAGTTGTGGAGGTGGAGCAGCTATCGCGATTACTTTGTGGGTGAGAATGGAAAAGTGAAAATCGGGAATTAGCGATGTTGGCAGACGGTTATGAACCGCCCACCCTTCGCTCCGAGCGCAAAAGACAAAGGCGCGCTCTCCGCAAAGGATGGGGCACCCTCCTTATCGAGAGGTATAGAGGTAGAGGGGAAAGGGTGGGCCACCCGCCACATCGTCACGGAACGCCGCACAATCGGCACCGTGACCGAAAATACGTCATACACGTACAATGTCGATGGCTCGACGGCTTCCATCACGTACCCGAGCGGACGAGTGGTCGCTTACACTTATAACAATGCTCAGCAAGCAGTTTCCGTGGTGGATACTACGAGCTCCACTAACTACGTGACCGGGGCGACTTACGCTCCTCATGGTGCTCTGGCGAGCATAATCCGTGGCCAGGTAAGCGGCGGCTTCACCGGGATAACGGAGACCTACACCTATAACAATCGGCTCCAGGTAGTTACCCACCGGGCAACATCGAGCGGTGGCACAGCTCTGGATCACGCCTATAGTTATGATCTTGGCGGGGGAGTGAACAACGGCAAAATCGCTTCCATTACGAATAACATCAACACCGGCAGAAGCCAGAGTTTCGCCTATGACAGCTTGAACCGCATGGACAGCGCGCAAAGCCAGGCGACAACCGGAACGGATTGCTGGGGCAACAGCTATGGATATGACCGTTACGGCAACCTGCTCACCATGGGAGTGACAAAATGCATGGCGCAAAGCCTGAACGTCACAGTGAATACAAACAATCAAATCGTGGGTTTCACGTATGACGCTGCCGGCAATCTCCTCAACGATGGCAGCAAGGCTTACACGTGGGACGCGGAAAACCGCCCGAAGACTGCGGCCGGCACTGCTTACACTTTTGACGGTACAAACGCCCGCGTCAAAAAGGGTACGAACGATTTTTATTGGTTTTCCGCGGCGAGTTGTAAGCATCCGCTGTTTGGCCGCAGCACCAGCGCAGGCGTTTACACCGATGAGTTTGTTCACTTCAATGGGCAGCCCGTGGGCTATCGTGATGACACTGCAGGTGCGGTATACCACATTGTGACGGATGAAACCGGCTCGGTTCGAGCAATGACCAACTCCACAGGCGTAAAGCAATTCGAGTCCGATTACTACCCCCAGGGCGGCCAAAGGGCGATCACAGCAACGAAAGACAGCTTACTGAAATTCCAAGCCAAGCAACTCGACACCGAAAGCGGTCTGGAGAATGCCGCGCGGCTCTATAGCTCGGCTACTGGGCGGTTTCTGTCTGTAGCAGCAAAACCAGCAAAAAAGACAACCACTCCGCAGGCACTCAATAAAGTTTCAGCCCCTGCAGCTTCACCCTTAAATACTTTTACGTCTTCAGTTGGATCAATCTTGGGAGCAGTCCGGAGCGCGCTTTCTGCGTACCGACAGTGTGCTAATACTGTTTACAACCTGGGTCTGGTTTCCACACGCGACGATGAAGTCGATGACGGCTGGGTGGAACTTCTGTGCGGCGTGCCGGATCTAGGCCTCGACTTGGTGAGATCACCAACTTGCAACTTGAATTGTATTTTACCCTGCACACAGGATTGTGTGGGAAAGGGCGCTCCATTCCTGCTTTTCACCATACTTCCCTGCGCGAGGCATTGCGCCCCGTCTCTGGCTGCAGGGCCACAAGCATATATAACTTGCTTTTCGTTATGCGAAGCGGCCGCGGGAGGTACTCTCCTGGGAGGCTGCGCTCTTCAATGTACCGGGAGATGCTGCTAACATCAGCTAATTTCAGCGGAAACGATGGGAGCTGATCACATATTTGAAAATTGTAATTTCATTGGCATCGCGCAACATACTTTTATAGTCAAAAGTAAAGGAAGGTTCGCGTATGAAGTCTCATTTGTCGGCGAGTCAGGCCAGCGGGATTTTACGCTTGTTCTGTTATGCGGGTGTGCTCCTATGGTGCCTATGGCTCCTCTATAGAGCTATCATTTTACCGGCGCCGGAACCGCTTTTCATTTTTGGATCCGGACTTTTGGTAGTTCGGGCCATTGAATACTTCCACGGCCTGTATCGAAAAGATAGAGACCTACAATTCTCATTCTATGGAGTAGAATTTTGCGGTGCAGGATATCTCATTGCCCGTTTTGGGGGACCTTCTCCGTTAGTAATCTTGCTCTTTGTCTTAGGCTTGTGCATCTTGGCGACTCAATATTTCAGCGACAAACTATATGCTGTGAAACTGGCGAAGAGCGAACATGGAACATAGGCCGTGGCGCTCCTCTGGCCTTTGTTCTTTGACCACGCTCTCCGACGGAGCGGCACAAGAGTGCTCAGTGGTCAGCAATTAGCAATTAGCCATCAGCCAAAGCAACTACGCGATAATTAACTGTTCTGCGGGATGGCATTGTCAAGATGTCCTAATTCGCAATTGAATTTCCAAGTGCCGTTAGCTAGAGTACAGCAGCCCCGAGGGGTGGAAGTACGCAGTTGCTCTTTGAAAACAAGCAGCTAGCAATTGGCAACTGGCAACTGGCATTAGCCGTTGGCTCTTAGCTCTTGGCTTTTAGGCAAACCAAAACGCCAACGCTACCCCAATTTGAACCAAATCGCTGAACCCTACGCCAATCTGGGATGACCCAGGGAGGGGGAGGGAATCGCCGAGATCGCCGGAATCGCGCGTCATCGCCGGAATCGGACAAGACAAACGTTACCGCTGATTCACGCCGATGACACTGATCAGAACCAATGGCTTGGGATACCACTGGGATGCATTCGTGTAAGCGCTTTAGAATCCTAGTTGAGGCATAGGGGGAGGGGCTGGAGATTGCCAAAATTGCCATAATCGGGCAATTGCCAAAATCGGAACCAGTGTGAATTATCCCCGCAGCGCCCAGACCAGCACGGCGATGCCGACGATGATCCGGTAAATGGCGAATGGCGTGAATCCCCGCTGGCGGACCCAGTTCATGAACCAGGCCACCACGCCCAGCGCCACGATGAATGACACCACGAAGCCGATGACGAGCACGGTCCACTCATGGGAGCTGACGGGCATGCGGCCCAGCGGTTCAGCGCCGTGTTTGGGATGGAACGTTTTGAGCAGATCATAGCCGGTGGCGGCGATCATGGTGGGCATGGAGAGAAAAAAAGAAAATTCCAGAGCGGCGGTGCGGGACATGCCGGCAACTTGTCCGGCGGCGATGGTGGCCATGGAGCGCGATGTACCGGGAAAAACCGCTGACGCTACCTGGCAGATGCCGATCCAGATGGACTGAAAGAGAGAAACGTCTTCCATGCGTTCCGTCATGTGGCGGCCCACGGTGCGCGGCGAACCGAAATAGGCGTCGACGACCCACATGACGATGCCACCAACGAGCAGCGAAACGCCCATGACGACCAGGCTTTCAAGGTGCTTGCCGATCAGCTTAGTCAGCAGCAGTGACGGTATGGCGGTACAGACGAACGCGATCATCACCAGTGAAAGCGGATGCGTGAGCGTGGTGCGGTCGCCGCGCTCTCCGCGCGGGAAGGTGGAAAGAAAACGCGCAATGCGCGCGCGAAAATATATCGGCAGGCAGAGGATGGCGCCCAGTTGGATCACGATGGAATACATCTTCCAGAACGGATCGTCGAGATGGATGTGCAGCAGCGCTTCTGTAATGCGCAGATGCGCCGTGGAGCTGACCGGCAAAAATTCTGTAAGGCCTTCAACAACGCCTAAGAATAAAGAGAGCAGATAGTCGTGCAAAAATCCTCCAATTAGTGGGTCAGCTTCAAACTGACCCACTAACAGTATCAGCGTCTAGCGATCGCCCGCGAATCGCGTGCCCCAGCCCAGGACTTTAGTCCTGGGTGAGCGAAGCGAAAAAGACGTCATCGCGAAGCGATAGATTATGCGTCAAAGTAGCCCACTACCGTCACTTGCGATCAGGTTCAGCAGTGTAGGTTGGAATGCCTTGCTGCAATGCATACATCAGTTCCGTGGCGCGCGGTTTCCAGTCCATCAGCTTGGGATCGCCGACCGGGGCCTTGGCCGCAACTTCCTGCGCCAGGTCCATGGCTTTTTTGCGGGCTTTGTCGCGCTCTTTATCGTGCTGCGCGCCGTACATTTGCACCAGCGCTGCCTGTCGCCACGCGGCATTAAAGAGCGCTTCCGCTACCTTGGGAGATTGCGGATGCTCACGCGCATACTTTTCATACAGCTCCGATTCTTTTTCCGGACACTTGGTCTCGCCCTTCCATGATCCGCAGAGCTTGTTGTCGATTAAATCGTACGCCGCGAGATCGGCAAACTTGGTGCGCGGAAACTTCTTCATTACCAGCTTCATGTTCTCGTCGTCAAGAGGTGTGCGCAGATCAGGACTCATTTCGCGCGACGAAGGCCGCAAGCGCACGTCAGCTTTTTCCAGTTGCCAGCGGATGTCGGCAGCGCGCCACAAAGCTTCACCCGCAAGCGGCGAATTGGGCCAGTAATCATAAACGCGATAGTAAAGCCGCATTGCGTCTTCCGCGGCATGTCTGCGTCCGCCGCGCTGCTCAGCCTGGTTTTCTGAATCAACGGCTTCACCAAAGATAATCTGGTCTCCGTTAGGAGTAGACGTGCTGATAACAACATTGCTTGGAACCCAACCTGTGATTTGGCGCGTAGTTTCGCGATCACGATCAACATCAACGATAATTAGCACGTGCGCCCAGGTTTGGTCGCCGATCTTAGTCCGCTCCATCACCAACGGAACGTCTCTTCCTCGTGTTGCTCGCGCAAGCTTTTGCGCGCTCAAATCCGGTGAAACATACATCTGCACTTCATTGATGACGGTCCCTTGTTCTTTTTGCTGCGCCGCCAGGAGCAAAGAGAAAAATGAAATGGTCAGCAGAAGCGCGCCTGTTCTCAACTTCATTTCGTGTCTCCTGCGTCCACTGCCGCGCTGTAGGTCGGGATTTTGTTTTCCAGCTTGTAGATCAAATCCGTTGCTCGCGTCTTCCAGTCCTGATCTTGCTGCTGGCTCTGTATCTGCTGCGCCAGCGCAATGCCTTTCTGTCGCGACGCGTCACTATTACTGCGGTCATTATTTATGCGATATATATCAGTTAGCGCCGCTTCTCGCCACGCCGCGTTGTATAAAGCTTCCGCCGCTTTGGGTGACTGCGGATGCTCATGCGCATACTGCTCATACAGCGCCGCTTCCATTGTCGGACACTCAGTCTGCCCGCGCCATTCCGGACAGAGTTGGCCATCGAGCAAGTCATACGCGGCCAGTTCCGCCTGCTTCGACTGGGGATACTTCGCAATGACCTCTCTCAGATATTTCTCTTCCATCGGCTTGCCCGACCGGATAAAGTCTGTCTTCGCCAACTGCCAGCGAATGTCCGCGCCGCGCCACATCGCTTCCGCGGCCAGCTGCGATCCCGGAAATAGTTCAGCCACGCGCGAGTACAAGCGCCAAGCGTCTTCGGCAGCGCCTTTGCGTCCGCCGCGCTGTTCCGCCTGCTGCTCAGAATCCGCCGCCTGGCCAAAAATAATCTCGTCGCCGTTTGCAGTGGAAGCCGTAACAATTGCTTTGGCAGGCAGCCATCCGGTCTCTTCTTTGCTCACTTGTGCCTGCTGGTCCGCCGCCATGGATATTTTTACCCACGGTTGGCCATCAGCCTGGCTGCGCTCCAGAATCGTAAGCGCCGACCCTCGCCCGACCTGCGCGGTCTTCTGCGCATTCGCTCCAGCCGAGCTATACAAAGGTTCTTCGCGGATCAGCGTCGCGTGCTCACCTTCAGCAGCAAAAGCACTGGCCATCAAAGCCGCCACAGCTAGCGCCGCCAGAAATAAAAAGTCAAATATTTTGCGGTTTGTCACCATCGTTTACCTTACACGGTTTGCAGAATCATGTCAGAAAAAAGCTGCGGCTCAATATTGCCGCCGGTCAGCACGGCCACGGTCTTGCCCGCGGGCAGTTCGTCGGCGTGGAACATCGCAGCCGCCGTGGTTACAGCGCCGCTCGGCTCAGCCAGAACGCGCGCTGAAAACAACAATCGTCGCATGGCCCGCCGGATTTCATCTTCGGTCACCGTAACAATCTCGTCTACATACTTCCGAATGTGCTCAAAATTGATCTCGCCAATGCTTTGTGAGCGCAACCCATCCGCTGCGGTACGCGCCGCACTCTCGCCGGAAATGGATTGTATCTTTCCTGACTGCAGACTCGCCTGCGCATCCGCCGCAAACTCCGGCTCCACTCCAATCACCTTTGCTTTAGAGTTTGATTGCTTGATCGCCGTGGCAATGCCGCTAATCAGCCCTCCGCCGCCAATCGGCGCCAGCACCAGTTCAACGTCCGCCATGTCTTCAAAAATCTCCAGCCCAATCGTCCCTTGTCCCGCGATGATCTTTTCGTCGTTGTACGGCGGTACGGGAACCAGCCCGCGCTCTTGTTCCAGCTCTTCCGCTTTCTTGATTCGATCTTCACTCGCCGGTCCCACCAGCACTACTTCTGCCCCCATGGCGCGCGTTGCGTCCAGCTTTACTTTGGGCGCTGTCGCAGGCATCACGATCGTGGCTTTCACGCCCAGTGCTCGCGCCGCAAACGCCACTCCCTGCGCATGATTGCCGCTGGAATGCGCCACCACGCCACGCTTCCGCTCTTCCGGCGTGAGTGACGAAATCTTGTTGTACGCTCCACGCAGCTTAAATGAACCCACGGGCTGAAGATTCTCCGGCTTGATAAAAATTTGTCGATTGCTCATTTGCATTTGCGGGTCATTCGGCAGTTTGCACAGCACCAGCGGCGTCCGGACTGCGACGTTGCGCAGCAATGAACGGGCATTTTGAATGTCTTTAAGGCTAACCATAGATGAAATGTTTGGTCTCAGTATCCATATTAAATGACTTCACAGGCATTTCGTCCCAGCCCACAAGACATCGCAAAAGAGAAAATTTGGGAACCCTTTGCCTGGTTTCAACGTATTCGCCAGAAGAGGGAAGAGAACTGCCATGCAAAAACTCCTCGGCAATCTTCGTTATGTCATGCGGCAGTTCAGGCTGTCTCCTGTCTTTACCGTAGCGGCCATGCTCACGTTGGCCTTGGGAATCGGCGGCACCACGGCAATCTTCACCCTGATCCATGCAGTCATGCTTCGCTCCCTGCCGGTCGCCAATCCCAGCAGTCTGTACCGTATCGGTGATGGCGATAACTGTTGTGTGGAGGGTGGCCCCCAAGACCGCTGGGATATGGTCTCATTTTCCCTTTTCCAGCGGCTCAAGGCTGAGACCCCGGAGTTTGAACAAGTAGCAGCCGTGCAAGCCGGCATGGGACGCTTGAGCGTACGGCGTGAGCGCGTGGAAACTGCATCCCGGCCTCTGCGCTCCCAATATGTAACCGGAAACTTTTTCTCCACTTTGGGAGTGGGTGCTTTTGGCGGCCGTGTCTTTAACGAGGATGACGACAAGCCTGCTTCTCCGCCGGTGATCGTGCTCAGCCATCACACATGGGAGAGCACTTACGGGGCTGATCCGTCCGTTGTTGGCTCCACGTTCATGCTCGATGGACATCCTTTCACCGTCATCGGCGTCGCCGCGCCGGGGTTCTTTGGTGAAACTCTGCGCAGCGATCCTGCCGATATCTGGATTCCCCTGCAACAGGAGCCCACTATCAATGCGGGAAACTCGCTGCTGCATCAACCTATCTCGGCATGGCTGCGCATGATTGGCCGGCTTCGCCCCGGCGCTTCTGTGGCAGGAATGTCTCCGCATCTTACCGGCGTGCTGCGGCAATGGATGCAGCACGATTCCGGCTATCCCGCCAACTGGATGCCTGAAGTGATTCGGGTGCTTCCTAAGCAGGTCATGAATGTGGTGCCTGCGGGCGCGGGCGTTGCCGTCATGAAAGAGGAGTATGGCAAGAGCCTGCAAATTCTGTTGGGCGTTTGTGGACTTGTGCTGCTCATTGCTTGCGCCAATGTTGCGAACCTCTTGCTGGCGCGAGGAGTGGCGCGTCGTGGGCAAACCGCCGTGCGTATGGCAATTGGCGCATCAAGACGTGAAATAGTAATGCAGGCGCTGATGGAAAGTGTGTTGCTGGCCATTGGCGGGGCAATCGCAGGTTTGGTTGTGGCGATGGGCGCTGCTCGTCTGCTGCTGGCCCTGGCATTTCAGAGCGCGCATTTCCTTCCCATCAGTACAGCGCCTTCATTGCTGGTGCTGGGTTTCGCATTCGTTCTGGCTTTAATCACTGGGGTGATCTTCGGGGCGGCGCCGGCATGGTTTGCCACACGCACTGATCCCGCGGATGCCCTTCGCGGATCGGGGCGTGGCAACAGTGACCGATCTTCTTTCGCACGCAAAGCTTTGCTGATCGTGCAGGCCACGTTTTCCGTTGTCTTGGTGGCCGGCGCCACCATGCTGGCGCGCAGCCTCAACAAACTGGAGCACCAGGATTTTGGATACCAGGTCCCTGAACGCGTTGAGGTTGCACTGAACACTCCGCCGGCGAGTTATTCACAGGCACAGCTGGCCTCGCTCTACCGCCAGCTTGAAGAAAGGCTCACTCGTCTGCCGGGAATACAAAGCGCCGGGCTGGCCATGTACAACCCGCTTACAGATAACTGGGGCGAACTGGTCTTGGTCGAGGGTCATCCGGCGCCCAAAATGGACGATGAATCAGGAGCTTCCTGGGACCGCGTGAGCACAAACTACCTGCAGGATCTCGGCGTTTCTGTGTTGCGCGGACGCGCTTTCACCGCCGCCGACAATGAAACCTCTGAACTTGTCGCCGTGGTCAATCAAGCTTTCGTAAAGCGTTTTTTCAAGAGCGGTGAAGAGCCGCTGGATCATCACTTCGGTATCGATCTGCCGGAGAATGCCGGAATGTTCCGCATCGTGGGCGTAGTGCGCGACGCCAAATTTGCCGGCTGGGGATTGAGCCGTCCGGCGCGTCCTATGTTTTACCTGCCTTTAACGCAAACCTCAAACTACAAAAATGAGTTAATGAGGACTCTTGAAACGCGCTCACACTTTATTGATGGAATCATGCTGGCTACCAAAGCAACACCAGGCGCGCTTGAGCCGCTGCTCACGCGGGCGCTGGCGGAAGTTGATCCCAATCTGACCATTACCAGCGTCAGGACCATGCAGCAACAGATTGATCTCTCTTTCAACCAGGAGCGCGCCGTGGCCAGCCTTGCCGGCCTGTTCGGGATCATCGCGCTGTTGCTCGCGGCGGTTGGCCTGTACGGCGTCACTGCCTATACCGTTGCTCAACGAACACAAGAAATCGGCATCCGCATGGCCCTGGGCGCTGACAGGGTCAACGTGGTTCAAATGGTGCTGGCCGGAGCCTCAAAGCGCGTCTTGACTGGATTGATTCTTGGCGTCCCGCTTGCCATTGGCGCCGGACGTCTCATCTCCGCCCAACTCTATGGCGTTTCCTGTTGGGATCCGATAGCTCTCGGTATCGCTGCCGCAGCATTGGCGATCTCGGCCTTTTTTGCTGCCGTGATTCCGGCACGCCGCGCAGCATCCATTTCACCGATGAAAGCGCTGAGAACGGAGTAGACGGTCATAAGCACGAAGCCGCTGCTTCGTATAACATCCTTTCTTCATGGATGTTTACCTCATCGACGGCACATACGAACTGTTCCGCCACTTTTTTGCCGTGCCCTCGGCCAAAGACGCACATGGCCAGGAAATCGGCGCGGTGCGTGGTGTGCTGGCTTCTGTGCTCTCGATGATCGAAAAAGGCGCGACCCATCTGGGCGTTGCCACTGACCATGTTGTCGAATCTTTTCGCAACGACCTTTATCCCGGATACAAAACCAGCGAAGGTGTCCCTACGGAGTTGCTCTCGCAGTTTCCCATCCTTGAGGAAGCGCTTGAATCCATGGGCGTGAAGGTCTGGCCGGAGGTTTACTTTGAGGCCGATGATGCGCTTGCTTCAGCCGCAGCCAAAGCAGCCAATGACGAGCGCGTCGGGCAAGTCTTGATCTGCACGCCGGATAAAGACCTCGCTCAGTGTGTTGCAGGGAACAGAGTTGTTCAGCTTGATCGACGCCGCGACATCCTTCGCGACGAAGCAGGAGTCGTAGAAAAGTTCGGCGTCAGGCCGCAGTCGATTCCAGACTATTTGGCCGTTGTCGGAGACAGTGCTGATGGCTATCCCGGCATAGCGGGATGGGGGCTCAAGGCCGCGACTCTCGTCCTATCTCAATACCCGCACCTTGAAGACATTCCCAAAGATTGGCGTGCATGGCATCCGTCGATTAAGAGGGCTCGGGCGCTGACGGAATCGTTATTCAGCGCCTGGGACGATGCATTATTATTTCGTACGCTGGCCACACTGCGGCTGGATGCGCCGGTATTTGAATCGGTCGAGGACCTTTGCTGGAAAGGCCCACGACCGGACTTTGAGGAAACGTGCCGTCGAATCAAAGCGCCTGACCTTGCCCGTCGCGTGGCCAGCGTCACTCCTCTCGCGTGATGATTTCTATTGCCCTCTGGAGCAAACGGCCAGCGCGGCGTTCTGGAAGCTAAACCAGCCGTTCACTGAGGTTGATGGTGACTGACCGAAATATTGCAGAAACACCAGGTCCTGCAAGTTGTAAGTGAATCCGTTCAGGGTGTAAGGGACGCCGCCAAAGTTTGCCAGGCCTTCCAGCGGATCGCCAGTTTCCAGCAGCCCTCCGCAGCCTGGGTTATTAACGAAAGGATCGTCTATCCACTCGCCCACTTCGTGCGATAGAGCAGAGACGTCTTGCGCAAACGCGCCCATTTTATCAATGTAAGTGAAATGGGAATAAGTCTGCGGAGCGGTGGCGCTGCCAAACGCGCTGTGATATCCGCCAATGCAGCAGCCGCCACCCGAGGTTAGATAAGTGTCATAGGTCACCGCGATAACAAAACTATCAGGGGTAATCTGGCTGTTGCCGCTGATGATTTGTTGCAGCTTCGCGTCAAAAGTATTGATATCCACCAACGCCACTCGGGCGCCAAACTCTGTTCCTGTCTTACCAGTTGGGACCGAAATGGTCACTTCAGGCAGCACAACTGGGTTGAGCAAGACGTGGTAGTTCGTGTTCGTGGAAACATTGCTCCAGAAGTTCCCGCGCTGAAAAGCGTCAATGTACTGCGTGTTACCCAGGTCCGTTCCGCCCTGCACAAAATCAATACCTGAACTAAAGATGGGTGAGAGCATGGTGTTCTGAACCACGCTACGTCCGTTGGGTAGAACGTGTGCCGGATCAAAGATGCCGGTTGGCGTTGGGGTGATGACGATCCGGACCGGAATCACGAAGGCTGTCACCGTAGTCGTGGTGTTTGTTATTGCCGGATCGGTCCCAACCATGGTGAATGCGGTGCCGCCGGGACTGAGAGTGCCTGACCAATTCGTTACCGTGGCAGTCGTCGGGGCTAGCACATTTTCCAGATAACGCGGAGTCAGGGTAGCGAACCGTGGCGTTGTCGTTTGCGCAACGGCGGAACTGGTTAAAACAACGCAGGCCAATGCGGCGAAGATGGCAAAACTTCTAATGCTAGCGAAATATCCTTTGCGCATAATATTTCTCCTTATAAAAACCTGTCACTTTGGTTACAGGCTCGGGATGGCAGACTTAGTTGTAGGTTTCACGAGTGGACTCCGCCGCAAGGCGGCACGATTCTGTTCAGGCCCCGTAAAACCCGATCCCGGCAACCGAGAGATTGCCAGGATCGGAAATCGATCAGAGCGCTGGTGCAGGCCACTTCATCTTCGCCTGCTGATGGAACCCAAATTAATGGACTGCTGTCCCAACTACTCCGGCGGAGAAGCTATCGCAACCTATGCCGCCGCAGACCGCCGCGTCAGTAGTATTTGCGAAGTTCGGGAAGCCAAAGAACGTTGAGACAAAGAATGAGGAATCAACTGGCTCAGTTCCAGGACCTTGAATGTTCGTCGGGGAATTATCCTCCACGTCGGACAGGAACGCGACGGCCACGCTCGTCGGTACCAGCGTAAACCAGTAGCTGCCAGTCTCAAGGATGGGGCAACTGATGCCCGTGATCAGAATCGTTACCTCAGGCAGGCCAAAGGCGAAGCGCCCCGTAGGAGTGACGGTAGGTGTGCCGGTGCCACTGCATACGGTCTTTACCTGGCCGCCGCCGGGGTTACCGCCTTCGGCCACGCCCTGCACGATGGACCACGACACGCTGCTCACTCCTATGCCCAATCCAAGATCTTCCATCTGCTCATTCACAAAGAGGCCTTGAACGTTCCAATCAGTCTTTCCCTTGGCGCCTTTAAATTTCTTGGGAATAAAGACTGGAATATAGACAGCCCCGGTTATGTTGAACAGGGTGTTTGTCCCGTTCCACAGGCCATTCGGGTTCTGGCCGTTAGCGTCAAAGTCGCCAGCGTACATCAGGCACGAGTTGAAAATACACGGCTCTTCCGTTCCGGTAGGGGGAGTCCCGGGCTGGGCCAGCCCCATATATTTCTGTTGACCTTGCGCAACATTTGAGAAGCAGAAGACTGCAAGCAACGCTGAAAACAGCACTGTCGATCCAAACACTCTCTTCGTCATGATTTTTCTCCTAGCGTGGAGCTCTTGGCTCTTGTGGTAAGACAACTGTTCGCGATCAGCGCGAACGCTGCAGCATTTTGCGGACAAACTACTATCCGCTACTTTTTTGAGGAGGGCCCTTTGCAGACTAGTAGCGCGGAATAGTACATCCGTTTCACTTGCAACTAGAAAAAGTTTTTTGTGAAGAGAAATGCAGATGGCTTAATTAGAGATATCTAATAATTTTGAAGCGGCTAGTTCACGGGCTAGATTAATTGAAGATCTT
>JBAVLE010000089.1:0-1628 GCA_049688735.1 Candidatus Angelobacter sp.
ACCCCGCCCCACGCCCCAAATGCGGGCACTCCCGGGTCAAAGTGGATGATTGAGCCCACGGTGTAAGCCAAGAGTACGGTTCCCAGTCCAGCGCCTAGGACCCCAAATAAGTAAAATTCGTAGAACTTCTGGCCGCCCCAAGGAACCTCAAGCATTGACCCGAACATCCAGAGCATCAACATGCTGAAAAGCAAATTCAGAAATCCGCCAGGGAGGAAGCCATATGTCACTAGCTCATAGATCTTCCCATGAACAACATCGCGAGGCGTGAGTTCGAGAAAACCAATAATCTGGGCTGCGACATGGGGTAGGCGAATGGCTGCCAGAAGAACCAGAAGAACATAGATACCTGCATACACGGCGATTAGCGTCTTGATCGCGCGTGTGAAGGGCGGCAATGAAAGGGTCATGGACCTTGGCATAACTTATCTTTCCGGTTCAGGAATCACAATCAAACTTCTATGGCCCTTGGCATCTACTGATCGTACCCCAAAAATCACGTTGTCCTTGGAGTCAGTAAGGTCAACTTTGGTTTCGGTGGTTCGCTGTACATTTTCTTCCGGGAAATCCGCGTCAGTAGTTTTGCGCCAAAGCACTTCATAGGCTGTGGCTCCGGGCGCAGGCTTCCATTGAATTTTGGAATCATTCTCCAACTGCTTGGTCAGCAAATGAACATCGCTGGGCGGCGCAGGCGATGAAGCGAGCGCAGCCAGTGTAGCGGCATTCAAGCGCGCCACATTTGCGACGTAGTCAAAATCGACAAATTTCAGCAGGTCACCATATTCGATGCCGTTTTCCGTACGCAGCGTCTGGTGCTGATGGTTGAAATCTTCGCGATATTCGGTAATTCGCACCGCAGGAAACCCCTGCTCGTTAAAGGAGATGTGATCTCCGCCGCGCAGGTAGCGGTCACGACGGAACATCAGCTTGGGAATGAATGAGCCAAAGTCGTAGGTCTCACTTACTCCATGGATGTAGCGGGCCAACTCTCGGGAAGGAGAATCGCTCTCTCCGCCCGTGGCTTTGATGCGGCGCAGCTCGGCGTCAGTGGCGGCCGAAGGAATTCCTTCTGAGTAGACGCGCACCCAGTCCTTGTTTTGCAGGGTATCGCCCGGAGTAGTATTTCCGCCGACGATGTCATTGTTCAGCACACCCTCAATCTGCCAACCTTGTTCTTTGGCCATTTTGGCAAAGTGAGTGCTCCCGTTCAGGCCCTGTTCTTCACCGGCAACTGTAAGAAAAATAATGGTGGCCGGGAACTTGTGTTTGCTGACCGCGCGCGCACATTCAATGGAGACAGTAGTGCCGCTGCCGTCGTCATTGGCGCCGGGAGCAGGGGCCGTAGAGTTCATCACATCAGAGTTTCGCGAATCATAATGCCCTGTGACCAGATAGATGCGCTTGGCCTGTTCAGGGTCCGTGCCTTTCAGGATTGCGTAGACATTCTGGATCTCGGTAGGCTGCTTGATGCGGTCATTGTGGCCTTTAGGCTGCTCGATGAAGGTATCAGTTTTGACTTCCAAACAGCCGTTGCATTCTGCGGAGATTCTTTCAAGCTCTGACTTGATCCAGTTGCGTGCAGCTACAATGCCTTGCGGGGATGTTGCAGCGCCAGGGTTATTGACCGA
>JBAVLE010000090.1:0-1946 GCA_049688735.1 Candidatus Angelobacter sp.
CTTATCGACAAACGACTGCACGCCCAGGCTCACGCGATTCACCCCACGCGTAACCAGCGTCTGAAGGATTTCATCAGTAAGCGTGCCCGGCGCGCATTCCACCGTGATCTCAGCCTTCGGCAGGACCTTGAATTCCTGCCGCACGGCGAAGAATAGCTTCTTCAGGTCATCGGGCGGAAGCAGGCTCGGAGTACCGCCACCAAGGTAGATGGAGTCAACCGCTTCAGGAATCTCTGCGCCCATCGGCGACACATAAGCCCTGAATGACCGCATGTCTTCGGTCACTCGCTCCACGTACCGTCCCATCTGCCCCGCGGAAAACACTCCCGAAGCAAAGTTGCAATAAGTGCATTTTGAGCGGCAAAACGGGACCGAGATGTAAATGCCCAGCGAAGAATGCGTCATTTCGTGTTCATCCCACCAACGCCATCAGTCCCACAATACCGTAGTGAATGATGGCCAGCCCGACTGCCCCACCCAGCAAGCCATTAGCTGTAGCGCCCTTTCCGCTGCCCTTCCACGCAAAGTACCTAGGCACGATGTACAAAGACTGAATGAGCGGCGCACCCAACACCATAGTCAGAAAAGAGTGCTCCATGCCTGAACCAAGGGAATCCACAATTAGCAACAGGAAGATCAACTCTAAGAAATACAGCCCCATGGCCCAAAGTGCGCCGATCCCCGCCCGGCCTTTGTTTGGGCGTGCAAGTTCGAACATCAACCGTGGTGCCTCTTGTTCGCTCATTGTTCCAATCCCTTACTGAAATTGGCCGAATTTGACTTAAGAAACGTAAACTTAGGATCGCTCAGACGCATAAATCCTGCATCAATTATAGAATCAGAGTCTATGCTCAAACGCGCGGTGATTACAGGCATGGGTGTGGTCAGCCCTAACGGGATTGGAAAGACGGCATTCTGCCGGGCGATTCTCGATGGCAAAAGCGGCGTGAAACTTATCTCCAGTTTTGACACCAAGGACCTTCCCGTAAAAATTGCCGGGGAAATCTCCAATCAGGATTTCAACGAGCTTGATTGGATCGAAGCTCGCGAGCGCAAGCATGTTTCGCGCTGCGTTCCGCTGGCCGTCGCGGCTTCAACGGAAGCGCTGAAAGATGCCGGTCTTGATCCCGAGAAAATGTCCCTGGACGACAAGCGCGAGATTGGCGTGGTGCTGGGCACGGGCGGCGGTGCCCATGATTTTTCTGACGCGCAGTATCACAAGTTTTATGAAGGCAAGGAAAAGCAGATCAGCATCTTCAGTATTCCCAGCGGCACCATGGGCACCATGTCCAGCGAGATCAGTATGCGTTTTGGCTTTCGCGGCTTGAGCCATGTGGTCACCAGCGGCTGCACCTCATCGACAGACGCCATCGCTTACGCCACGCGGCAACTCCAACTCGGCACGCTGCCCATGATGCTCGTCGGCGGTGTGGATTCGCCTCTGGCGTGGGGCATCCTCAAGGGCTTCACGTTCATGCGCATCATGACCGAATCATGGAACCACGCTCCGGAGCGCGGCTCGCGCCCGTTCAACCTTGATCGCGACGGCTTTGTGCTGGCTGAAGGCTCATGGATGTTTGTCCTGGAAGAGTACGAACATGCTCGTGCACGGGGCGCGCACATCTATGCCGAGATCGCTGGCTACGGTTCCACCTGTGAAGCTTTTCATCGTGTGCGATTGCAGGAATGCGGCGAAGAGCCTGCTCGCGCCATCGGCTTGGCAATGAAAGAAGCAGGCATTGCCGCAGAGAACGTTCAATATGTAAACCTGCACGGCACATCCACCGGCCTGAATGACCGCATTGAAACGCGCGCTCTCAAGCTGGCGCTGGGCGATCAGGCGCACAAAGTACCAATGTCGGCATTGAAGTCGCAGATTGGACATCCCCAAGGCGCCTGCGGAGCGGCTGGCGTGGCGGCAACCCTAATCGCCATGCGGCATAAAC
>JBAVLE010000091.1:0-13982 GCA_049688735.1 Candidatus Angelobacter sp.
CGCTGCACTTGCTCGCCGGAGCAAATGACTATCGCACGGTCGACCTTCCGGGACTTCTTGGAATCGATGAACGCGGCGACGCGTGGCTGGGCATTTTTAAGTCATTTGATGGCGGACAGACCTGGCAAAGCACCCTGCTTCCCGGATATCCATTGGACTCTTCCTCGGATGGTCTGGCCTCTCCGTTACGAGGCTTTCAGGCTGGGGCGGACCCCGCAGTACGGGCAGGAACGAACGGTCTTTTTTATTACAGCGGTATCGCCTTTAATCGTGGCACGAATGCGCTGGGAGCGGTATTTGTTGCCCGCTTTGTTGATAATGACAATCGCGAAAATGGCGACGCTACCCGAACTCAGGGTGCCATTACAAACGTAACTCCCGCGGATTCGATCCGCTATCTGGGAGAGACGATTGTTTCTCGCGGCAGCGCAACCCAGTTTCTGGATAAGCCCTGGCTTGCCGTGGATGTGCCACGCGGCACAGCAACCTGCACCATCAATTTCACCAATCCTGACGGCTCTACCGGCAGTGAAGTTGTTCCGGCTGGAGCGCTCTTCGTAAGCTATACCGCATTTGGCGGCACCACTCGGGAGAGTGAAAGCGGCGAAGACAGCCGAGGCGGCAGTGGCCGCGACGGCAGCGACGACGATGAGGGTAATCCTAACGACACGCAAATTCTTTTTGCCCGCTCTACCGATTGCGGAAAAACCTTCAGTCTGCCAATAACAATCGCTGGCGGCTCTATCAATCAGGGCTCTGTTGCCGTAGTGGATCCCAGTAGCACGGGCAATCCCACTGCCACCGTTTACGTGGCCTGGAGACGCTTTGCCGACTCTTCCCATCGCGGTGGGATCTCCATTGCTAAATCCACCAATGGGGGCGCGAGTTTTGGCAGCCCCTTTGATGTGGTGACTTTCCCCTCTTCTTGTCTCGCAACGCCCACGGGCGCCGGCTGTCCCATTGATCAGGGTCTTACCATCGATGGCGGTTCATTTCGCACGAATACATATCCCACCATGGCCGTGGACGATAGCGGCCGCGTCTATGTTTCGTGGTCGCAGCGCCAGAGCAATGGTGACGCGCGCATCATGATGTCGGTTTCCGCCAATGGCACCAACTGGACAGGTTCAGGCACGCCCGTTGATCTGGGCCTGGTAGCCGACGATAGCGGCAACCCCTTTGCGAATTTGGCAAACCCTTCACGCGGCCACCAGATCATGCCCACGCTTACCTTCAATGCGGGCAAGCTCATGCTGGTGTATTACGACCTTCGCCAGGACCATACGCTGGGCATCTTTACTCTTACTCCCGATCTCAGCGGCTATACGGAAACGCGCAAGCTGCTGGGCGAACTTGATCCCAGCGATCCCAACTACAACCCCGCCGCGGTCTTCAATTCTTTTATGACAGACGGCGCAAACGGTGTCGGCTCGACGCTCACCATCCGCCGCCATACCATTGATCTTCAGGGCGCGCAGACAAGCCCTGCCGCTTCCGGAAGCCTGGTGATTCCCAGCTTTAATTCATTCCGTATTTCCCGTTATCAATTTGGTGTAAATCCGTTCGACTCAACCAGCGTAGCCGAGCAGCTCCAGGTCAACACTCCCAACCTGCCGCTATTTGTTTCCGGCACGCAGCCTTTTATTGGCGACTACATTGATGTCGCCGGCGCGCCAAGCTTCGTTTTTAACAACGGGAAATGGAGTTTCAATACTTCGCCCAGCAGTAATCCTGTCTTCCATGCCGTATGGACGGACAATCGGGACGTGCGTCCACCGCTCGATGGGAACTGGACGAATTACACGCCGCCGTTCTCCGCTTCCAATCCGGCCACGCCTCACCCCAGCGTATTCGATCCCACACAGACAGTTCCCGCTTGCGCTGACGATAGCCGCAGCGGAATGCGCAACCAGAATATTTACACCTCGCGCATTGCTCCGGGAATTGTTGTGGCTGCTCCCGGAAATTCAAAGCCGCTCGGCTTCATCGCCAACACCACAACGCTGCTGCTGCGCATGTTTGCCGTTGGGGTGCAGAACACCACGAACTTAGAAAAAAGCTTCCGCATCACCATAGCGAACCAGCCGCTGCTGGCCAATGGCACGCCGGATCCCATCGGATCGGCTTCACTGCAGCAGTTCGGGCCGGTTGTGACCTTTGAAGATGTCACGGTTTCCGCAGGTGCGGGCATTTCGCGCCCAATCTTCGTGCAGGCCACGAATCCAACCGCCAGCGTTACGGTGACGGTGCAGGAAATTACCGCGCCGGGAGGAACGTTGGTAAGCAATGGCTTGCAGGCCAGCACCACGCTCAATCCAGATCCTACAGCGCCGGCGATTATCGATCCTGATAATCCCGCGATTGCGAATCCAGCCATTGCCAATGCCGAGGTCTATAACCCGGCCATCGCAAATCCCGCCATTGCTAATCCAGCGATTGCGAATCCCGCAATTGCGAACCCCGCCATCGCCAACCCTGCAATAGCAAATCCCGCGATCGCTAATCCGGCGATTGTTGCGGCGTTGAATCCGGCAATTGCCAATCCGGCGATCGCGAATCCAGCTATCGCCAACCCTGCAATAGCGAATCCGGCCATTGCCAACCAGACCGTGACTGACGCCAGCTATACAGTCGTGAACAATGGCAATACCGTGGGATCGTATGCGATAAAACTTTTTGGTACGCAGCCAGCCGGCACCAGCCTGCAATTGATCCTGAGCAAGTTGTATGCGACGCCGAGTTCGCAAAATTGCCAGCTCACGCCGCAAGTGCAGAACATTGTTCTGGTAAGCGTTCCGGATCCAGTGATTGAAAGTGCAGCCCAGCTTGGCGATCCGGAGCTTCCTAACTCCAGCAGCAAGAACGCGACCCTGAATTTGCGGCCCGGTGAAACCGGAATTGTGACGTTGCGTGCTAATGTGGGCAGCGCTGCCGCGCTTCAGGACATTCTGGATAACATCACGCCCGTAGTGGTTTCTCACGCGATCAATACAGGAGGTGGTGCGCCGCCGGCAACGCTTGCCATTACTACTTCCAATGGCCCGCTGCCTGCGGGAATTTCCGGCGTGACTTATACGGCCACCCTGAGTTCATTTGGCGGCAACGCGCCCATTACCTGGGCAGTAGTTACTGGAGCGCTGCCTCCGGGACTGACACTTGATAGTTTTACCGGTATTATTTCCGGCACACCCACGGCTTTGGGGAGTTTCAGCTTCTCCGTTTCTCTTACGGATACCTCTGCGCCTACGCCGAGCGTTGCTTTCCGCCATTTGAGCATAACGATTGTGCAACCGCTCACTATCACTACTACATCTTTGGCGGATGGAGTGGCGGGCTTCCCATACACGCAGACTTTGGCCGCTACAGGTGGCGATGCAAATTACAGTTGGAGCCTGAGCAGCGGATCAGTGCCCGCAGGTCTTTCATTGAGCACGTCGGGCGTAATCAGCGGAACGCCCACCACCCTCACAGCCGGTACAAGCTTCACCGTTCAGGTGCAGGATACGGGAACTCCGCAGCAAACAGCTACGCAGCTTCTCAGCATTCGCATTGCGGCGCCGCTCGTTGTGGCGACTGCACCCACTTTGCCGGACGCTATCGTGGGCGTGCCTTATTCCGCTACGCTGCAAACCAACGGCGGCACCGCACCTGTTTCCTGGCTGATCACGTCTGGAGCACCGCCGGCAGGCTTGCAACTCAGTCCGTCAGGCGTGCTCAGTGGAACGCCCACAGCGCCATCGCCAGCGACTACGTTCACTGCGCAAGCGCAGGATTCCGCTTCTCCCGGTCAGATTACCAGCATTGTCCTGTCTCTGCATGTGGCCGCCCCGCTTTCTGTTGGCACGCTCGCGCTGCTTGATGGGATTACCAACGTTCCATACCTGCAGACGCTCACGGCTTCAGGTGGAACCGGGAACGTCTCATGGTCCGTTGTTTCCGGCGCTTTGCCGCCGGGACTTACGCTTTCAACTGCCGGCGTAATCAGCGGAACACCTACCACGGTAAATATCCTGGGTTCAACATTCACCGCGCAGGCCACGGATTCAGGATCACCGGCGCAGTCCGCTCCGCGAACTCTTACTTTGCGCATCGCTGCGCCGCTGGTCATTACCACGGCCAGCTTGCCCGGAACAAAATCTAGTGTCGCTTACACGCAAACACTTGCCGCGAGCGGCGGAATTTCTCCGTACGTTTGGTCGCTCGCTTCAGGCTCGGCTCCCTTGCCAACAGGGATCAGTTTGAGCCCGGCGGGAGTGCTGAGCGGAACTCCGACAGCCATCGGCACATTCTCATTTACGGTCCAGGTGGCCGATAACAGCTCGCCCCAGCAAGTTGCCAGGAAATCCCTTAGCATCACCGTCGCAAATACATACACGGTAAGCTTCTACGTGCAGCCTTCCAATGCTTACGTCAACAGGGAAATTGAGCCTGACGTGAAGGTGAAAGTGGTGGATTCAACCGGCAAAGGCGTGGCTGGGGTAAAAGTCACGCTCAGTCTGGCGGCGAATCCGGGTGGCGCAACACTGCTCTATCCCACGGCAACCACCGGTTATGACGGCATCGCCAGCTTTGATGTGGTAGTGACTAAAACAGCCAATGGATATAAGCTGCAGGCGAGCACGAATCTTGCCGGCGCTGGAACTGTAATCTCCAACGCGTTCAACGTGACAAAGTAGTTTTGATTTGTGGCTTAGTGCGCTTGCAGTCTTCGGCGGGCATCAGTGATCAATTCGCTGCTGCCTTCCGGCTGCATCTTTAGGAACGTTCGATATGATTCCGCTGCCGCCGGACTCTTCAAGCCTTCCTGCGCGCGCGCCAGGAAATAGTAAACAGGAGGGATCAGCCGGAGGGTAGGCGAGTCATCCAGAAATACTGCGCTGGCTTCACCGCGGCGCTTGAGGCACAGTTCAAATTCAGAATCAGCTTCAGTAAACGATCCGTTCTGCAGGTAGGCTTTGCCAAGATACAAGTGTCCCAGCCAGCTATTGGAAATCTTTTGCGCCTTCTCAAATGATTGGATTGCTTCCATGCGCTGGCCCCGACTCAAAGAAATGGATCCCTGAAGCAACGCCGCGTAAAGCTGCGGCTCAGGTTCGATCCGTGCTGAAAGCTGCGTCACAAGCTTTGCCGCCCGCGGTGTATCACCGGCATTCACATCAAGGTCACCCGCAGCCATAAGCACGCTGGGCTCTGAATCCAGCTTGATGGCGTTATCGGCAGCGCTGAGTGCTTTCTTTTTGTCTCCCTGCGAAAGATAAGCCTGGCCTAAAGCGATCGTCTTTGCGGCTGCACCGCCGGAATCCTTTGCTGCAACGTCGGCGGCAATGCCTTTTTCCAGCAATGTTACTGCCTCGGCATTGTGCCCCTGCAATTCGGCCATATCGGCCAGACCGATGTTAGCCATGGACGAGCCACGCGAACCTAGCGTCTCAAGCTTGTTATAAGTTGCCGTTGCACTGCTGAAATCGCCCAGCCCGGTTTGCGCAATAGCCAACGCGCCCATCGCATCGGCGGAACTTGGATTCGAACTCAACACTTCTTGTGCGGCTTTCGCCCCTGATGCGTAATCGCCCGCATAGATGGAATAGAGAGCCAGATTCGTGCGCTGCAGAACGGCCTTGGGAGAAAGGTCCACAGAGCGCCGGCCTTGTTCCATGGCCTTCTGCATGTCTCGCGTATAAAAGTAAGAGAGCGCAAGGTTTGTGGGGCCTGCGGCATCCGCCGGATATTGCTCCACCAGAGCGTTGAATTCCTCAATTGCCTTGTCCGGCTGCCGCGTCATCAGGTAATAGCCGCCCCGCGTCCGGTATTTTTCGCGGTCGCTCATGCGATCAATATGCGCCATGGCGGTTTGATAGTATTTTTCCGCGTCAGCCTTGCGGCCCATGTTCGCGCTCATTGCGGCCATGCCTGCATAGGCGCGGCCCATGTTGGGATCGAGCTCAACGGCTTTGGAATAATGTGGCAGCGCTTCTTCCCACTTACCGGAAAATTGAAGGTCCTGCGCGACGGCATATTCATGAACGGCCTCAAGCGAGCTTGAGGTTACCGTTTCCTGCTGCTGAAGCCGTGAAGATTCGGGAGTAGTGTCACCCAGGAGGCGGCGCATCTTGTCTGCCAGTTGCGCTACAGCCTGCAGCACGCCCGCTTTTGCGTTGGTCTCCGTTTCCGCTGAGCCCAAGGTTTTTGAGCTTACGGGATCCACGGCTTTGCACGAAATCTTATATCCATTGCCCAGTTTCTCTACCGCGCCGCTGATCACAACGTTTACGCCTTCTCGCACCGCTACCAGGCTTGCGCCAGCTTCATTCAGGAGGTTTGCCGCCGGATTAATCGTGGTGAGCGTTTTACGGGCCTGCGTACGGTTATATGCGCTGATGAATGGCGCTCCCTCCATGGCCAGCGCAAAGCTGGATTCCAGCGTGCCATCGAATACCGCATCAGACGTGTTGTTCTGGAAATCAGCAAGCAATATTTTTACTGTCGGATGGACGAGGTTTGCGGTGCCTCCGCCGGCGGGGGAACTTGACCACTTAACGATTGCCGCAACCGTGATCAGCCCAGCGAGCACAAAGCCGGCCACGAGCCAGATCATTTTCTGTGAGATTCTTGGCCTCGCCGATGAAACAGTGCTGCCGCCCTGAAAAGCTTTCAGGTCATTCAGCAGATCATCGACGTTCTGGTAACGCTTTGCAACATCGCGCTCCAGGCATTTGGCCACAATCGCGCTTAAGGGCCGGGAAACAGCAGGATCAATCTGCGATGCTGGTATAGCTGCTTCCTGCGTGCGCTTCAGCAGGCTGGCCAGCGCGCTATCCGCTGAATATGGCGTTTTACCGGTAAGCAACTCGTAAAGAATGATGCCGACGGTAAAAATATCAGAGCGCGCATCCGCCTTTGCGCCTTTGGCCTGCTCCGGCGACATATATTGATACGTGCCCATCACAGCGCCGGTCTGCGTCATCTGCCCAATGTGGTCAGCCCGGGCCAGGCCGAAGTCCATCACTACCACGCGGCCATTCCGTTCCACCATGATGTTGCTCGGCTTCAGGTCACGATGGACCACCCCTTCAGCATGTGCGCAGGCCAGACCGCTGCAAATCTGCATGACTATGGCAACAGATTCGGCGATTGGGAGCTTGCCTTTGGCCTCAACCAGGCTACCGAGGTCGCGCCCCTCTACGTACTCCATGGTGATGAACTTCAAGCCGCCGGAATCGCGGACGTCAAAAATGCGGATTACGTTTCTATGGGTGATCTGGCGGGCAAGCAGCAGTTCCTGGGTGAAACGCTGCGTAATTTCCGGGTCCTTTGCCAGTTCAGGACGGATGCACTTGAGCGCAATGACTCGATCAATGTCGCGATCATAGGCCTTGTAAACAGCGCCCATTCCGCCAATGCCGAGCATTTCCTGGATCTCAAACCGGCCGCCCAGCACCTGTCCTACTTCAAGGATATTGGCGGCGGTGCTCAACGCAGGCTTTGCGCCGGCCGCCATAGGCGATCTGCTTACACCAATCGTCGGTGCGTCAGATATCCTTTTAGGATCCTCTGGTTTCATGGGCCTACTTCATTCATCAGGGCACAGTCGAATATTTGGCAGAAGTATACACCGTTACTTGCAGGTAAACACCGGGATTTCACTTCGATTCTGCGCAAAATCGCCATCGCTGGTCCCGAGGTTCCCGCTATTACGCGGCGACAAATCCGCTGCTTACCGGGATAGTGATGAAAAACGTCTTGCCGTTTCAGTCCTTTCTCACGCCAATTCAGGCCATTTACATCGCCTTTGTGCATTTAGACATCACATGAATCGAGCTGGATTGGCCGGCCCAGCCGGGCCGGTGGCATCTATGACGGCTGGCCAGCTCTCACGGGGGATAACCGCATGAGCTTCATTCGCCGTTTGCAGAGTCTTACCTCGGTCCAGCGAAATACTTTTGTTGCTTGTTTTCTTGGCTGGTCACTTGATGCCTTTGACTTCTTCATCCTGGTCTTCTGCGTAAGCGCTATTGGCGCTGACTTCCACACCAAGGTTTCTGCCATTGCGGAAGCCATCTTCATTACGCTGGCCATGCATCCGGTGGGCGCGTTTCTTTTCGGCATGATGGCCGACAAGTTCGGCGCCGTCCCACGCTGATGATCGATATCATCGCTTATTCAATTTTTGAGCTGGGCTCCGCCTTTGCGCCCTCACTGCACACATTCCTGATAATGCGCGCTTGTTTTGGCATAGCAATGGGCGGAGAGTGGGGTGTGGGCGCCGCTCTGGCATTTGAAACTTTGCCTAAGGAAGGTCGAGGCTTCTTCTCCGGACTCTTGCAGGAAGGCTACGTCGTCGGCTATCTGCTTGCCGCTCTGGTTTATGGGACGCTGTTTTCTTATGTCGGCTGGCGCGGGATGTTCGTGATCGGCGCGCTGCCTGCTTTCCTCGTCATCTATATCCGCACCAAGGTCGATGAATCGCCCGCCTTCCTGGAAGGGAAGGCCCGGGTCAAGAAAAAACGTAACCTTAGCCAGGATGTACTCATGTTTGGCGGCAGTTTCCTTTTTCTCATTGTGCTCATGTTTGCCTTTAACTCCTTCAGCCACGGCACTCAGGACCTGTATCCCACGTTCCTGCAGAAAAATCATGGCTTCGGTCCCAAGACCGTAGGGCTCATTGCCATCATTTACAACATTGGCGCATTGCTCGGCGGAGTGATCTTTGGCTCGTGGTCAGAAAAGATCGGCCGGCGTAAAGCCATTGTGATTGCAGCGCTTTGTTCCATTCCCTGTATTCCTCTATGGGCTTACGCAAATAGCGTCGCGCTTCTCGCGCTTGGTGGATTCCTGATGCAGTTTATGGTGCAGGGCGCATGGGGAGTTGTTCCGGCGCATTTGAATGAACTTTCCCCGCCGGCCGTCCGTGGAACATTTCCGGGGCTGGCTTATCAACTGGGGAATTTGCTCTCGTCGCGCAACTCAGTCATCCAGGCCAAGTTGGGCAGAGGAACGTTACAGCGGCAGCTTTGCCCCAGTGCTTACATGGACCGGTCGTAATCATCGCCAGCTTGGTTGCGATCATCACATGGCTGGGCAGAAGCTTCGGCGCTCAGCTCGCGTGAACGCCGAAATTCATTTCGCCGGCTATTTTGTGCCCGTCTTCTTTTTGCCCGCCTTCGGCTCTGCCATTTTCCTGTGCTGCTCTGCTTTTACTGACTCAGGCACAAACTTGCCTAACTCGCCCTGGACCTTTGTCTTGAGCGATGAAGAGAAGACATGGTCTTCACCCTCCATCAAGGCTTTATATCCCTGTTGTGCAACTTCCCTTGGGTCATTTGTGTATTTGCCTTCTGATCCCACCTTAGTGTTGTCCATGCCTGCGCGATGAAAAAAGTTTGTGTTTGTTGGCCCGGGTTGTAATGCAGTCACCGTGACTCCGGTATCTTTCAACTCGTTGCGAAGGGATTGCGCAAAAGAAAGTCCAAAGGCCTTGGACGCACCATAGACAGCCTCCAGCGGCGCAGGCATTGTCCCGGCGATGGAAGAAGTGATCAGAACTTTTCCTGAGCGCCGGGCGACCATGTCTTTGAGCACGCGCTTGGCCAGGTGAACCGTAGACGTCACATTCAACTGGATCAAATTCAATTCGTCGTCAAGATTGGTTTCGCGGGCAAAGTCTCCACCCACGCCAACGCCCGCATTGATAGCGATTGCATCAACTGGGCGCCCCGCCGCCTGAATTGCCGCCCAGAGCTTTTCTACGCCATCGTATGTTGCCAGGTCAGCTTCCACTTCTGTTACATCAACTCCGGAATCGCGAAGTCCGTCTGCGGCGCGCTCAATCTTGTTGCTGCCGGATGTCACCAGCAGGTCAAAGCCATTTTCGGCAAAAACACGCGCAAGCTCCAGGCCAATGCCGCTGGAAGCTCCAGTGATTACCGCAAATCTTCTGTTCTGCCTGTTTTCTTGATTAACCACGATAATTGCTCCAAATTAAAATTTTGTGTGTTCTAACTTTGATGTGACGCGATGGTCAGGGTTTGGCGCTAAAACTTGTGACACCATCAAATGTTGCAATCTACAAGAGCAATGCGAATAGCGCCTAAGCTCTCGCATTTTTCAGGCATGTGGTGGCGGCCCCGGGACCTCGACGCGCTAACACTCTGAATTCCGCTCCATCATTGGAGTGATAATTCACTAGAAATCGTTCCAGCTCCTTCAGCAACTCTTTGTTCAGATCGTTAATGGAATTCACGTCAGAGTGCGTGTGGCTGGATTCGGCCACAGCCAGCAGACGGTCATTGCGCTCTGATTTGCCTTTTTCGGTCTGCTTGCCCTCAATAACGCCGATTAGCCGTGCCTTCACCAGACATCCTGTAAACACCGGCTGGTCCATAAGCACCAGCACGTCAATGGGATCTCCATCGTCACCTTCGGTTGAAGGAATAAAGCCGAAGTCGTGCGGGAATGCCATTCCCTCCGGAAGGACTTTCTTTAGCGCAAATATCTGTTGCTCCGGGTCCCAGGCATACTTGTTGCGGCTGCCTTTAGGCGTTTCAATGATTATCTGCACCTTCTTTTCTTTATCAAGAGAAGCGAGCCGGGTGGGGTTTACGATTCCTTGTTTTTTCTTTTTCGCCAAATCTATCTCCGGTCGGGCAGTTATGTAAATCTGATGTCAATCAACAAGCGCAGGTGGCACCGCTTGTAGCCGCTCTGCAACTCTCTCCGGCGCTGCCGATTGAGCAGGAAGATCGGAAGAATTGGATGGCGCGGCAACCCGACCGTTTGTTCGGCACTCTCACTTGGTAAGCGCGTTAATCCCTTGCCTCCACTTCCGGGTACCAGAAGGCGCAGGGGGTTTTACATCCACAATCACAATTGATGCCTACCACGCGTTTGACAGACGCGAACGCGGCTGGATCAAAGTAAAACGAGATCCGACTGAACATCAGGAACGTTGGTGCCTGACCGGAACCTTGGATGGTGAACCGGATGAATGGAAATCCAAGAAACTGAAATTTTGAGTCCAGGAACTAAATTTTAAAAAAGGAGCGAACATGAAACTATTCTCTGCCGACCTTGATTCCCTGAGAGATCTTTATCACAACCAGCTGCGGATGCTGCTTTCCACAGAGGAACAAATTGTTGAAGCACTCCCCACCATGATTGAGAAAGCCACTGACGTTCAACTAAAGCAGGCTTTTCAATCTCATCTGCAGGAAACTCGCGTCCATGTAACCAGGCTGCAGGATATTCTCAGGGACGAACATGGCGAAACCGACGCGATTAAATGCAAAGTACTCTCGGCTCTGGTAACAGAAGCTGAGGACATGGTAAAGGACGCAACAGACTTAACCGTTCGCGACGTCGCTTTGATTGCCGCCGCGCAGCGAGTGGAGCATTATGAAATTGCGTCATACGGTGCAGTCCGTCGCTGGGCCCAGATTCTTGGCGAAGCCGAGCAGGCAGCCTTGCTGGACAAGACCATTCAGGAAGAAGGCCATGCCGATCAATTGCTGACTTCAATTTCTGATCGGGTCAACGTTGAGGCCGATAAGGCGGCGTAGTTGTCGAGGACAGTTCAATAGAAGGGGCCACGCACGGATGGTCCCTTTTCTTTTTTAACTGAGAAATGGTCTAGATCATGAAGGAAAAAACTTAGGGTGGGTATGGGGTCGAACTTGCCATGAAACATAAATTCAATAAACACCGCACCATGGCATAACGCCCTTCGTCCTTTGGGCAGTAATGGGCTAAAGCGATCGCAGAATTGATCGCAGGAAATAACGAAAATGACGTGGAAATCCTCTCACAGTGTCCCTTATTTTTTCTAAGTCCGGAGCAATACTTTGGCGGCTGAAGATGTGCTACTCTCGCCCTATTCGACTTATCGGCGAAAAGAGGAATCATCGTGCATCGTGTGTTCTCAGCCGTTCTCGGTCTGGTGCTTGTAGTGGCCGGATTGGGAGCGTCTGGCTACATACCAACCAACTTTAAGGGAGACACACTGCTCTCCGGTGCTGTGGCGGTACTGGTTCCTGGAGTGCTCATGCTGAGCGCTTTCTATATGGCATTTAACTTTCTAAAGTTCGCCGTGACTGGAAAGAAGTGAAAGAGCGTTTCGGTAACGACCATCTTTTCGTAGCGCGGAACCTTAAAAGCCTCTAAAAGTAAGTGGCGCGGCTCATGCTCAACGGCACGCAAGTCAGTCTAAGTATTTGAAATTGGGGTGGGTAGTGGGGGTCGAACCCACGACATCCAGAGCCACAGTCTGGCGTTCTGCCACTGAACTATACCCACCGTAAAGGCTAGAAATCCATTTTACACGATTTCAGCTGCATCCCCTTACAATGCGCTTGCCCGCCCTGCGGCTGCACGGAACAAACCGCTAATTCATGCTGCAAGCGCCAGGTCCACGAGGATCGCCGCAGCTTCCACATGGGCCGCCGACAGGAGCCGCCGCCCGAGACTTTTCGCTTCCCACGGCAAAGCTCGATAATTGCTGGTTCAGCCGTTTGCTCTCACATTTGGGGCAAGCGACTTTTTGTTTACTCATTACTATGGCTTCAAACCGGTGGCTACACTGCTGACAGACGTATTCAAAAATCGGCATTTTCCAAGCTCATTTAAAATAGTTACAGCATCATTAATTATAGGCCAACTCAAAAGAGTCAACCTTCTAGCAGCATGGCTGAAAATCCAAGAGATCCGATTTTCGATCCGTTCATCCCGCGGCGTTATCTGCGTAATCGGCACGCCATGACATTGGCCGGCAATTTCCTTTGGCGCAAAAACAACCTGCCGGCTGCGGAAGAATGTTTGTATCGGGTCGATGCCGATACCCAGGTCTTGTGCCACTGCCATTGGCACGCCGAGGCCGAGCACCGCGCGACGGTGATTATCGTGCATGGGCTTGAGGGCTCAAGCTTGTCACAATACGTGATTGGCAATTCCGCCAAAGCCTGGGACGCCGGCATGAACGTTGTCCGGATGAACATGCGCACGTGCGGGGGCACGGGAAAGCTGACGCCCACGCTCTATCATTCCGGCCTCTCAAGCGATGTGGGCGCGGTGCTACGCACCGTGATTGAACAGCGAAAAGTTTCGCGCGTGGGACTGCTCGGTTACTCCATGGGCGGGAACATGGTGCTGAAACTCGCTGGTGAACTGGGCGCAGATGCACCTGCGGAACTGAAAGCCGTAGCAGCGGTTTCTCCCGCGGCGGACCTGGCCGCATCCGCCGACGCAATGCATTTAGGCGGCAATCGCATCTACGAATGGAAATTTCTCGTCAGCCTAATGCGCACCTACGAACGCAAACGCAAGTTATTTCCTGACACATATAAAAAGATTGATCGCTTTCCCACCACCATTCGCGAATTTGATGATGTGGTTACCGCGCGCTATTGCGGCTTTGAAAACGCGCAGGATTATTACATGCGCTCCGGCGCATACCGTGTGATTGACAAGATCGCCCTCCCAACTTTGGTGATCCATGCCACCGACGATCCTTTTATCCGCTTACTGCCGGAAACACGGGCCAAAATCGTGGCTAATTCGCACATTACACTGCTGGAAACCGCTCACGGCGGCCACTGTGCCTTTTTGGCTCAACCCAACGGATACGATGGACGGTGGGCAGAACGCCAGATTATGCGCTTCTTTCAGCATCATGGAATGATCTAATGCAAGCTGACTACTCCGTTGAGTTGGGCGGCGACGCTCCCGCATTGGAAATCCCATGGTGCTCCGATGATCCCAATGTCCGTTATCTTGATCTGAAAAACCATCCTGAATTGATGCAACAAATTTCTGAAGCTGTTGCGTATCCGGAGCTTGGCTCATTTCTTGCGCGCATTAACGCTCCTGAATTTCCATTGGCAACTGCGAAGTGTGACGCTTGGGCAAGCAGTGAAATTGCTCCGGAAGAAAAGATCTTTGGCGACCGGAAATTTGTTTCTTACATCGATCTCATCTTTGTGGAGGAGAAGGGC
>JBAVLE010000092.1:0-26359 GCA_049688735.1 Candidatus Angelobacter sp.
CCTGTATTCCGACGGTCGACTTTCCCGGCATGCGCTCAATCAAAATGCTTTCCGCGCGCAGCGCCAGACAAAGATCGTCAGAGAGCGAAGTAATGCGGCTATATTTCACGCCGGCATCGGGCTTGAATTCGTAGGTCGTCACCACCGGGCCAGGATTGATCTGCGTCACCGCGCCGCCAACTGAAAATTCCGCGCACTTTTCCGTCAGGACTACCGCCAGCGCTTTTACTTCCGCTTCATTGATGGCTTGCTGGTCTTCGCCCCGATGCAAAAGTGAACTGGGCGGAAGCTTGTATCCTCCAGCAGCAATCTTCGGCAACACGGTCTTGCGTTTTCCTGCAAGATCTTCGCGCGCATGGATCGCCGGCTCGATTTCAGCGGAAGAAGTCCCAGCCGCGCCATTCCCCACCGATCCATCCCCCGCCGCGCTTCCGCTCACCCCGCCCGCCGCACTATCCATCGCTTGCGCAAAAGCTGCCTGCATAGCAGCATCAGCGGCCAAAGGCTCTTCATCTTCAAACGTGCGTTCAATGCCTGTCTTTACCGGAGCAGCTTCCTGCTGCGCGCGCCTGCGCGCCAACTGTGCCGGAGAAACAATCACTCCGCGCTCATTCGCATTGCGCAGCGCGGCTGCCTTAGCAGCTTCTTTCTCGGCTTTCTTCTGTGCCGTAGCTTTCGCGCGCGCCATACGCCAATCCTCAAAGCGCTGCCACAGCGCCAGCACAAAGGCAAAGCGAGTATTCAGCCAAATCTGCATGTTCACAAATGAGAACGCGGTTGAAAGATACATGGCCACTGCCACCACGGCCCCGCAAACTATGTATGCGCCCACGGTATTGAAATAGTGGAGCAGCACATCGCCCACAATGCGGCCCAGCAGGCCCTCAATGGCTACGGCATGCATCCAGCGCAAGTGCCACGGCAGCAGCGCCAGCAGCGCCGGAGTAAAAATCAGCAAAATCGCAGCGCCCAGCGCCTTCGCTCCCGCGCTAGCCACCGGCCTGGACTTAAACCAGCGCGCGCCCAGCAAGCCAATCATCACCGGGGCGGCAAACACAAATATGCCAATTGACTGCAACAGCAAATCGCTCAGCATGGCGCCAAACAGGCCAATCCAGTTATGCGCGGACCCTGAGCTCAACGAGCCAGCAGTATTCAGTGAGGGATCCAGCGGCGAGTAGCTGGCCAGCGCCAGGAAAAGGAGTGTCGCGGAGACAAACAGCAGGAACCCGACCAGCTCATTGAGCCGGCGGTTCTTCGTAGGCGTGAACGCACGCAGAAAATACTTCATTGGGGTCTGTCCTTTAGCCTGTAAGCCGCGGTAAAAGCCGCATTTCTGCTGGCCAAACCAGCGTTGCAGGCCAAAAGCCCAGAGTACACCAGAGCCTGCTCATTATAACGGAATCCTCGCGCGAAATAGGCCACAATTCCGTAGTCCTTTAGGACTATGGGGTAACGAGACATGTTCCTGCTTTCTTTCAACCGTCTTGCATTTCGGCGCTTTTTCTTTTCTGCTCCTGTTTCGACTGTCTTCTAATTCGATGCAAGCTGCTCATTTGGCGACCAAACGCGCTCTCTTCTCAGACATTTCCTTTTCCGATGTCCTGATCTTCCGATTTCCTCCGCTTCCCCTTTTCCTTCGTGTTTCAAACGTCCTTGTTTCCCGCTCTTTCCTGATCTTGCGCCGATCTGCACAATATGCGGCAAGTCTTTTCTCTTCCCCAATTTCTCCGCGTCTCCGCGCCTCCGCGGTGAGCTTTTGCTCTTCCGATCACCGGATCACCCGATCTTGTTTGGCCTGTGGCGTGTCATCGTGCTCAGTTTGGCACCTCCAGCGGACATGCATGAAAAGATTGCGGAATCGGAGCTGCAATCATGCCGCAGTCCGGGCATATGGCAGTTGTGGACCAGCCGAATTTGTACATCAAGACAGTGGCAGAATTTTTGAAAGGGAAGTAAAAACTGTCGCGCGAAAGCGCCAGAAGAGAGATTGAAGACGAAAGGAACGAAAGTATGGCCAACAACAAAACCAACCAAAATAAGTGTAGCGGCGTTCATCGATTCGATAACAGACCAGAGCCGTGCGCAGATGCCAAGGAGCTGGTTAAGATCATGCAGAAAGCTGCCGGTAAGAAGCCGACGATGTGGGGACCATCCATAATGGGCTTTGGCAGCCACTATGTATATGACAGCGGGCGAGAGGGCGATATGCCGTTTGTTGCCCTTTCACCGCGCAAGGCGGCAACAGTTATGTACGGATTGAGCAGTGCAGAGGCGCTCCTGCCGAAATTAGGCAAGCACACCAGAGGCAAGGGCTGCATCTACATCAAGAAGCTGGCGGATGTGGACCAGAAAGTCCTGGAGGCGATGGTCGCAAAGCCATTGCCGGAGGAGCGCGATAGTTGATCTTGAAATCTAAAGGGTCTTGTTGCCCAGTCGGGCCGCATGGCCTTCGTGGAGCAGCCGAATCTTTTATATCCAGGCGATGCCGGATTTTTTGAAACCCCACCCCGGGGGAATCCTGCATGTTGACCTCGGGCAAGTCTCAACTTCCGGGTGACCCGTTAAATGTCTAGGATACGACAGCACAACGCCGAGTGTGGTCGTTGAGCCGTGACGCGATTCGCACCCGACGCCGTTAATGCACGGTCACGATGTCGTAGATTTTGCGCGCCAAGGCGATGTACTCGATCGAGGCCTTCTCGTTCTCTCCATTGCTTAGCACGACGACAGCGAACTTCTTCTCCGGTATCGCATAGAGCACGCTTGCAAATCCTTGGACATCGCCGCCATGGCCGGTCTCGCGTAGCCCGTGGTAGGTGCTGATCGGCCCACCGACGAACCACCCGTAGCCGTAAATCGTTGGCTTGCCATCGAGCGTCTTTGCTGGGGTGATCATCTGGTTCCAAGTTGCGGGCGTAACTAGCTTGCCGCCATAAAGCGCCACCATGAACAGGCCAAGATCGCGTGCGGTCGAATTGATACCGCTACCCGGTGGCTTGTTGCTGATGTCGAGCAAGATTGCGTTTTGGAGTTTGCCACTCTTGTCGATAGTGTATCCCCGCGCGCGGTGACGGATGATGCCGAAAACATCGTCCAATCGAGTCGAAATCATGCCTGCTGGCCCGAAGATGCTACGCTGCATGTACGTCGCATAGCTGATGCTCGACGCCCCCTCCATGACGCAGCCGAGCACGATGTACCCGTAGCTGCTGTAGCTGAATTTCGTACCCGGCTCGAAAAGGAGCGGGTCCTTTGCGAAATTCTGGGTCAGCGCCTCATTAATAGATGTGTAATGGCGCGTGTTGATGCTCTCGTCGTCGTTCTTGTAATGCCGGATGCCGCTCTGATGCGTAAGTATATTGCGTACGGTGATGGGCCATTGCTTCTTAGGGAATGTCGGGCAGTATTTCTGCACCGGCGCATCTAGCTCCAACCTGTGCTCATCGACGAGTCGCATCGCCGCTGTGGCGGTCAACGACTTTGAGACCGACGCGATGCGATACACCGTATCGGCGGAGGCGGGTACATTGTTCTCGACATCGAACATGCCGTAACCCTTTGCGAAGATGAGCTGGCCGTCATTTACGATCGCGAGCGCGAGCGACGGCTCATGCAGGCTCACCATCTCCTCGGTAGCGAGCCGATCGACCTGTTCGTCCATGGTAGGCGCAAGCGCTTGCTGCGCAGGGGTCGGAAGCGAAACTAGAAAAGCAACGAGCAGTAACCAGGAAGATAGGCGGAGTTTCATTGGAGCTATGCGGCTCTAATACCAGCGCGCCGGCCCTGATTTTACAGCGAACAGCCACTTGTCGTGTAGTCGCCGTCCAGAGTAATCCACTCTGTTATTCATTTACGGTGGGCTGCCCAAAGAATGGGCGTCTTTACTGGCTGAACAACGATACTTGCTGAGAATCGCAGCCCTCGGCATGACGGCTCGGCTAAAGTCTCAGCGCGACGCAAGGCTCCCCGCGTAACTTTCTGTCCGTCGCGCTGCAGGACCATTCTTGATGAGATCAGCCGCTTTTTCCGCGATCATGATTGTCGGCGCGTTTGTATTTCCGCCGACTACGGTCGGCATGATCGAAGCATCTACCACGCGCAGGCCTTCAACGCCGTTAACGCGCAATTCGGAATCGACCACAGATGAGCCGTCGTTGCCCATCTTGCACGTTCCTACCGGATGGTAGAGCGTCTCAGTAAATTTGGCGATATGTGCGCGTAAAGCCGCATCGTCCTTTGCCGCCGGACCAGGATGCAGTTCCGTGCCGCGATAGGCATCAAAAGCTTTGGTCGCGGCGAGCCTGCGGGAAAGCTTGATCCCTTCCAGCATTACGTCCATGTCGCGAGAGTCAGAAAGATAGTTGGCGCGGATAGCAGGCGAATCCAGCGGATTGCTGGAGCGCAGACGAATATCTCCCCGGCTGAACGGATGCAGAAGCGTTGGCCCCATGGTGAAGGCATGGCCTTTGATCTGCTGGAATCCGTGCTCCACAAAATAGCCAACGCCAAAATGAAATTGCAGATCGGGAATCTGGGCGAGCGTAGAAGTTTTCACAAAAGCGCCAGCCTCAGCCACGTTTGAGGTCAGCGGGCCTTTTTTGGAAATCATGTAGCGCATGAGATTGGAGAAGCTCTCAGCGCTGGCCAGGCTAACCGGCTTGGTGCATTCATATACCGTGGCGCAGGCAGGATGGTCTTGCAGATTCTTGCCAACTCCCGGCAGATCGCAAGTAACCGGAACATTGAAGTGACGTAGATGCTCAGCTGGACCCACGCCGGAGAGCATGAGCAACTGCGGCGACCCGACGGCGCCGGCACACAGAATGATTTCGCGCTCAGCCCGCTCCTGCACGCTGTTGTTGCCCTGCTGAAAACTGACAATCGCGGCGCGCTTGCCTTCAAAGTAAATTCCAAACACATGCGTTTCGGTTTTTACCGTCAGGTTCTTGCGGGACGCCACCGGATGCAGGAAAGCCGCGGCACAGCTATGCCGCTTTCCTTTGCTCTGCGTGACCTGATAAAAGCCAACGCCCTCTTGCTGCGCGCCATTGAAATCAGGATTGCGCTGAAAGCCCTCTTCCTCACCCGCCGCCACGAATGCTTCGGATAGCGGATTCACGGTGCGCAAATCGCTCACGCACAGCGGCCCGGACGCGCCGTGATATTCTGATGCGCCACGCTCCTGCTTTTCCGACTTCTTGAAGTAAGGCAGCACGTCCGCAAAGCCCCAGCCGGGATTGCCCAGGTCGCGCCATTGATCGTAATCAGCGTGGTTGCCGCGAATGTAGATCATGGCATTCATGGAACTGCTGCCGCCAAGCATCTTGCCACGCGGCCAGTACAAGCTGCGATTGCCTAGTTGCGCTTCCGGTTCGGTGAAATATGTCCAGTCGCATGGGCCTTTAAAAAGCTTGGAGAAGGCCAGCGGAATGTGAATCTCTTTCCGGGTGTCGCGGCAGCCTGCTTCCAGCAGCAGCACTTTTACTTTGGGATCTTCGCTTAGTCGATTGGCCAGAACGCATCCGGCAGACCCGGCGCCAATGATGATGTAGTCATACATTCGCGGACTCCTGGGAGGGGAAGAACAGGACGAAAAGATTGTAGCGCGAAAGCCAGAACTCACAGCTGACATTAACAGGGGCGGGACGAGATGCACTGAGCATCGATCCGTTTAGTTTCAAGACTAGCTCCTGATTGCCTTGAAGGTCATTTCCTTTGCTTTGCTCTTTGTCTTTCGCTTCCAGGCGGCAAACAGTTCCGCGTAAGACTCTTTGAGGTAACTTTCCACGGAAATGTTCAAGCGCTTTGCTGTGGCGTCAATCCACCTTGCCTCGCCTTCAATTTCGCCAAAGTTGCCGATGGGTGTTTCATCGATTACGACATGGCCATTGGAGTCGGCCCATTCGCTGCGAAACTTTTCATAGCGGAAGCTAGGGCTGAAGCCTACGGCTTCAATGATCCGGCTCGTAGCTTCTCCGTTCTCCACCTTCGTCTCAATCTCCCGGCGGGACTTATGCCGGCCAGATTGCCTGCCGCTACGGTCTTTATAGGTCAGCGTCCATCGTGGGCCGTACTCGCGGAGCCTGAGAAGGGCCCCTCTTCTGCGCAACTTCCCGCCGGACTGATCGTAAAGGGTGTTCATCTCGTGGGTGCGAGGGGTAATCAGGCGGAAACCACCCGTCTGGAGATTGGCGGTTAGGGCCTCAATACTGTCGAACCTGAACTTGATCTCAACTTCGCGATCGGTAGCCATGCCGCCAGTATAGAGAAAGAAGGAGGAGAGAGGATCAAGCAGGCCATTGCCACGCCTGCGGAAAAGCTGTCCTCGACCCTCGGTCCGCACCAAAAAGGTGATTTTTCGACATTCGCATAAAAAAAGAAATTAATTTACAAACGGCCTTTAAATTCAGCAGCTTACAACGGAAATCGACGGTCGTGTCTGAACAACGGCTATCCAGCCCTGGGCATCTTACTTTGGGTGCTGAATCAAGGTAACTGGCCTGACCTTAGGAGTTTAGCGGGATCCCTTGCTGTTGTAAAAAAGACACGCCCGTACTTTCAGGAGAACATAAGGCGGTTGCTACTTTGCCTTCTGATTTCATAGAATTAGCGGCGATGTCACAAGGGGAACCCAGATTCTGTATGTTAAGGAGTTTGCATGAACAGAGTACTGTCCATTCTGGCGGTGGCCTGCTTTTTGGCTGCCAACGTGGGGGCGGCACCAGTTCCAAACCACCAACAACCCCAGGTAAAAAATAGCGCCATCCCCATGGCACCCGGCTCAGCCA
Organism: Candidatus Angelobacter sp.; assembly: GCA_049688735.1. Taxonomy (GTDB): domain Bacteria; phylum Acidobacteriota; class Terriglobia; order Terriglobales; family Acidobacteriaceae; genus Angelobacter. Next base: position 6,792 of record JBAVLE010000092.1, read on the forward strand.
AGAACCAAACACACAAGAGTTCAAAGGCTGAACCAAAACCCTATCAGGTGGGAACTGCTTCCTGGTATGGCAAGCAATTCCACGGCAAGACCACGGCCAGCGGCGAGGACTTTGACATGTTCGAGTTCACCGCTGCCCATCGGAAGCTCCCGCTTGGGAGTTTCGTAAAGGTAACGAACCTGAAAAACGGCAAGTGGATCATCGTTCGGGTCAATGATCGGGGACCGTACGTTGGAAACCGCATTATGGACCTGAGCTATAGCGCCGCCCGGATGCTCAATTTCCGTGATGGCGTTGAGCGTATCCGCATTGATCTGGTTCAGCCGGAAAATGTGGCCATGAATCGTGGTTACTAGCTCGCAATAAATGAAAAGTACATATACTAGGGAGCATGGCCATTCATTCTCCTGTGGTCGCAGGTCTGCCCGCATCCTCCGGGATGCGGGAGCGCCTCATTGTTGCCATGGACGTCTTCAGCGCCGCTGAGGCGCAAAAGCTTGTGTCCCGCATAGGCGACGCCGCGGGTATTTACAAAGTTGGACTCCAGCTTTTTACCGCCGAAGGCCCAAGCATTGTCCGCGATCTGGTTAGCTCTGGTCGGCGGGTATTTCTCGATCTGAAACTTCATGACATTCCTACGACCGTCGCTCTGGCAGTTAAGTCGGCTAGCGAACTCGGCGTCCACATGCTTACTGTCCACGCAAGCGGCGGCTCGGCTATGCTGCGCGCGGCCACTGACGCTGCGGCAGGACGCCTCAACCTTCTGGCAGTTACGGTTCTGACTAGTCTCAGCGATGAAGATATGCAGGAAATTGGGGTTTCAGGACGCGCGTCCGATCAGGTTCTGCGCATGGCCTCGCTGGCGCAAAGCGCAGGCTGCCAGGGAATTGTTGCCTCGTCGCGCGAATCTCTGATGGTGAGAAAAGCTTTGGGAGAGGGGCTTGCTATTGTCACGCCGGGAATCCGTCCGGCAGGCGCGCAGACGAATGATCAGCAGCGGACTGCGACTCCGGCTCAGGCCATTTGCAACGGCGCCAGTCATATCGTCGTTGGTCGGCCGATTACGCACGCTCTAGATCCTGCCAAGGCAGCCCAGGCCATTATTTCTGAAATGGAGCAGGCAAAAAACAGCAGGTGACTACGTTCTAGGCTTAGTTCTACAATACCTTACCAAATGAGGTACTCACATGCGTGGCGTGATCTTTTTCCTTATGCTGGGATCGGCAGTTTGCGCTTTGGCGCAAACTGAAACGGTTACTGTTAGCAATGATATTGTCGACACCAAAACGACACAGATCACCGTTCCCGCCGGCACTCAGGTATTGCTTCATTTAAGGAGTCCCATCGATACCAGGACCGCCAAAGTTGGCGACGGCGTTTACTGCCAGACCAGTTTTCCCATCACTCAGGACAATGTAGCTGTGATCCCTGCCGGCACTTACGTAAAAGGCAAGATCGCCCAGGTAAAGCGTGCCGGAAGAATCAAGGGCCGGGCAGAGATCTTGTTTAACTTCACCACAATGATTTTTCCCAACGGCTACACCATTGATCTGCCTGGAGCGCTGGAAAACGCGCCTGGATCCCGCAACAGCACCGTTACCGATAAAGAAGGCACGGTAAAAGCCGACGGTCAAAAGGGTAAAGACGCAGGAACCGTCGCAAAGACGGGCGCGACCGGTGCAGTAGTTGGAGCTGTAGCAACAGGCGGCGCAAAGGGCGCGGGCATTGGAGGCCTCGCAGGCGCTGCTGTTGGATTGGGTCAGGTGCTATTCACGCGCGGGCAGGACGTCCGCATCGACCAGAACACTGCGCTTGAGATGGTATTGGAGCGTCCGCTTACAGTTGACGTAATGAATGCCACGCCAGCACAGGCGGAAAACGTAATCAGACCTCGCGCGACAAGCGGAACCCGGCTCCCGATGCCTAACACTCCAGCACCGAAATGAAAGCTAAATAGGCCAGAAGCAGATCCTTTTAAGTAAATGGTCGCCATTGATTCTCGCGTTTCGGTCAGCTATGGTTCCTGGCCGCTTCCAATTTTAATAGTCCTGCCTTTCCATCTCTACTGATATTGGGAGCTACCTGTACCCCCAAGATTCTAGATTCAATTAAATCAGCCACTTACGCTCTACAGGAAATGGAACTCTGCTTGCACCAAACAATTAAAGGCTCGGCGACAATTATTTCTTGAGACAATTAAATAAAACTACGACTTTGTTTTAGTTTTTATGCCTTAATTCTAAATTTCTGCCGAGAAACTTGCCGTTTCCTTTAGGAGGGAGATGAGATGTTAAAGAAGGTAACCCTTTCCCCATTGATGCTCTCAGTGATTCTTCTGGTGTTTGCAGCGAGCGCATTTTCCCAAACTACAGCCAAAATTTTAGGTAGCGTAAGTGACGCCAGCGGCGCCGCGATCGTCGGCGCAAAGGTGATTGTAAAAAATCCGGCCTTTGGAATCGAGCGAACCACTCAAACCAATTCCATTGGTGCTTATGAAGTAGCCGCCCTGCCTCCTGGTACGTACAGCGTCCAAGTCGAGATGAATGGATTTGAGACACAACTGGCAAAGAACGTTGTTGCTGATATTAGCAATAATGTAGTCCAGAATTTCGGGCTGAAAGTGGCCAGCACTTCTGAAGTTGTTACGGTAGAAGCGACAGCTCCGTTGATTGAATCAACCACGATGACCGTTGGCGCGACCATCAATCAGAGAACCGTACAGGAACTTCCCTTGAACGGCCGCCACTTTGTGGATCTGGCCCTGTTGATCCCTGGCACCGTTACCGCCCCTCAGAACGGTTTCTTGACCGCCCCGCTCCGCGGCCAGGGAGCTTTTGCCGTGAATACCGCCGGGATGCGTGAAGATGCCGTGAACTGGATGGTCAACGGCATAAATCTGAACGATATGGCGCAAAACCAGGTCACGTTCCAACCCACCATCAATACGGTTTCAGAGTTTAAAGTGGATAATTCTACCTACAGTGCTGAATACGGTCGCAACGCCGGCGCGATTGTTACCATTGCGTCCCGTTCTGGCTCGAATCAATTCCATGGCGAACTCTATGACTATGTGAGGAACAACGTATTTGATGCACGTAACGCATTCAATCCGGTGACCCAACCGCAAAGTCCGTTCAAGAGGAATCAGTTTGGCGGCGATTTTGGCGGTCCAATCTTCAAAGATAAGACGTTCTTCTTTGCTACGTATGAAGGTGAGCGCCATCGCCAGGGCTTGAACACCAGTGCGCTTGTGTTCAGCCAAACACAGGTTGCACAAATAGCAGCGAGCACAAATCCGGTCGTCAAATCCCTTGCCGCATTAGTTCCGGCCGCCAATGGTACTCTTAATGGTTCGCCAGCATTTTTTGGTTCAGCGACTGCACCAGTGAATATCGACCAGGGAACGATCGATATTCAGCATAACTTCAGCGATCGCGACCGCCTCCATGGTTACTACGTAAATCAGCACGATTTACGCCAGGAGCCAACCCAGGGCGCCAATATACCGGGATTCGGCGATACGCGCGCCGGCATTCGTCAGGTGTTTACGCTTGGTGAATCCCATGTATTGAACTCTTCCATGGTGAATGAACTGAATCTGGGTGTAAACCGCATTCTGATTACCTTCACTCCAAATAACCTGACTGACCCCAACAGCCTGGGACTGGGCACAACTCTGGGACCGAATGAAACGTTCATGCCTACAATTGCTATCACAGGCGGCCCAACATTCGGAGATGAGAGGACATTTCCGCAGGGGCGCGGCGATACGACTGCTGTTATCGCTGACAATTTTAGCTATGTCAGAGGACGACACTCCTTCAAGTTTGGCACGGAATTCCGTGATTTCAAAAACTCAAACTTCAACGGTGATCCCGGGCAGTTGGTGTTCAATAGCGTTGCCAACTTTATTAACGGAACTGCAGATTCTTCCGCCAGGACTATTGGAAATGTAGCCAACCGCATCAATGTGGGAGCCTTGGATTTCTATGGCATGGACAGCTTTAAGGTCAAGCCATATTTAACTGTTGAGCTCGGCTTGCGCTATGGATGGAACATGACACCGTCAGAAGGTGCCAACCGGTTTGTAAACTTTGTACCGGGTGGCGCTAACGGTAGCTTGCTTGAACCCACGACGGAACCTTATTCTCAGCAAAATAAAAACTTTCAGCCGCGTGTTGGTTTTGCCTGGGATGTCTTCCATGACGGCAAGACTATACTGCGTTCTGGCTATGCATATCAGATTGATCAGCCGATTACAGGTGTCGTAACTGGCCTCACCTCCAACCCTCCATTTGCTTTGCCCATCAGCATCGCGACCCAGCAAACGTTTGCCGCGTTGCCGGCGCTGTTTAACGGCACGCCCAGCAGCGTTGCCCCGATTTTTGTCAATCCCAATTTCAAGAATGCTGATGTTCAGTCGTGGAACCTGAATATCCAGCAGCAGCTGACCCGCCATTCATCCGCGATGATCGGCTATTTTGGAAATAAGGGAACACATCTTGAAAATGATATCAACGCAAACCAGACGGCCGTCTTAGGTCAGGTTGGGACCGGCGCGACGAACGTCAATCTTCCGTTCCAGCGTTTGGGGACGATGACTGGTGCGCTTGCGAGCCTTAGCAATGTACCGTTGGCTTCTTCAATTACGGAGCGCGAGAGCGGCAGCAACTCAATTTACAATGCGCTCTGGGCAACATACACACAAAGGGTCACGAACGGATTGCAGCTTAACGCTTCGTATACCTATTCGCACTCAATCGATGATGTTTCGCGGAACGACGCCGGCATTCAGGCTCAGAACAGCAATGACATCTTCCTTAGCCGTGGCAGCTCCGACTTTGACGCTCGTCATCGTTTCGTTGCGAACGCCATCTACGATCTGCCCTTCAAGGGCAACCGTTTGGTCAGTGGCTGGGAAATCGCGCCCGTCGTGCAATGGCAGACCGGTAACCCATTTAACCTGGTTGCATTCAACTCATCCAGCTTTAATGGTGTTGGCAGCACGATAACTCTCAATGCCAGCGGCCCAATCCAGACCAGCGGCAACCCGTTAGGACAGTGGATATCCAACCCCCAGGTGTTATCGGTTCCTTGTACGTTGACTACGCCAAAGACGACAACAACACCAACGTGTGTTCCCGGCACTCTGACATTGGGCAATGTGGGTCGCAACAGTGTGTACGGCCCCGGATTCACAAACATGGACTTGGCACTGGTTAAGAACACAAAGATCAGCGAAAGGTTGAATCTGCAGCTCCGTGCGGACGCGTTCGATGTGCTTAACCACCCGAACTACGGCCAACCTGGAACATCCGGAGGTTTCCTGGCCGCGTCTCTGCAACCAGTCGTTCAGGTCGCGGGGTCTAACCCGGCAACGTTCAACAACGGTAACCAGTTGGGCAGCTTCTCCACTATCGGTAGCACGCGCTTCCCAACTGGCGATTCCGGATCAGCCCGCCAGTTGCAGTTTGCCGTGAAGTTCCAGTTCTAGTTTCTTACCGTTCAAAATCACGAAAACACCGGCTTCGGCCGGTGTTTTTTTGTTTCTTTGCCTCCATGGGGCTTATGCCAGTTCTTGGTTCCTATGCAGTATTGTTCTTTTCAAGTCGCTCGATTCATTGGGAAGACCATACTTTGCTCGATAAAACCACATTTTTGTGACAAAAAATAAGCCCCGCATTTCTGCGGGGCTTCGAGTTTTGCTTGTATTGGAGCGAGCTAATTACATTCCCGGATAGCCGCCACCGTGCTCGCCGCCGCCGGCCGGAGCTTTCTTGTCTTCCGGAACATCGGAGACCAGAGCTTCGGTGGTCAGCATCAGAGCAGCAATGGAAGCCGCGTTCTGCAGCGCGGTGCGGGTCACCTTTGTAGGATCGATCACGCCGGCCTTAACCAAGTCTTCGAACTTGTCAGTCTGAGCGTTGTAGCCGTAGTTATTGTCTTTTGAATCGCGGATCTTGCCCACAACAATTGCACCCTCTTCGCCGGAGTTCGCGACGATCTGGCGCAAAGGCTCTTCCAGGGCGCGCCGCACGATTTCCGCACCGGTTTCCTCATCGTCATTCTTGAACTTGAGGTCATCCAGGGCAGACTGGCAACGGACCAGGGCAACGCCGCCGCCCGGGACAATGCCTTCTTCCACGGCAGCGCGGGTTGCGTGCATTGCGTCCTCCACGCGGGCTTTCTTTTCCTTCATTTCGGTTTCAGTCGCAGCGCCTACTTTGATCACCGCAACGCCACCCACCAGCTTCGCCAACCGCTCCTGCAGCTTCTCGCGGTCATAGTCGCTGGTCGCTTTTTCCGACTGCGCACGGATTTCACGTACGCGGCCTTCAATCTCAGTGCCCTTGCCTTTGCCTTCCACAATCGTGCAGTTGTCCTTGTCGATTGTGATTTTCTTGGCGCGGCCCAGGTCAGCGAGCTCAATGCTTTCCATCTTGATGCCCAAATCTTCCGTGATGGCTTTTCCGCCGGTCAGGATAGCGATGTCCTGCAGCATGGCCTTGCGGCGATCACCGAAGCCAGGCGCCTTTACCGCACAAACCTGAAGCGTGCCACGCAGCTTATTCACCACGAGTGTGGCCAGTGCTTCGCCATCCACGTCTTCCGCGATGATGAGCAGCGGACGGCCTTGCTTGGCCACCTGTTCCAGAATCGGAAGCAGGTCCTTCATGGTGCTGATTTTCTTTTCATTGATGAGGATGAGCGCGTCGTCCAGAATGGCTTCCATCCGCTCGGGGTCGGTCACAAAGTATGGTGAGAGATAGCCGCGGTCAAACTGCATGCCCTCGACAACTTCCAGGCTGGTTTCCATGGTGCGGGATTCTTCCACCGTGATCACGCCGTCTTTGCCGACTTTTTTCATGGCTTCGGCAATAATGCGTCCAATGGTCTCGTCGTTATTGGCGGAAATGGTGCCTACCTGGGCAATCATGTCGCCGCTGACGGGCTTGGAAAAGCTATCCAGGAAGCCTTTGCTGCGCTCACCATCTTTGTTCAGGGTGCCGCAAATGGTGTTTACAGCGCGCTCAATGCCGCGCTTCAGGGCCATCGGGTTTGCACCGGCGGCAACGGTCTTCACGCCATCGCGATAGATGGCCTGGGCCAGAACAGTTGCGGTGGTGGTGCCGTCTCCGGCCACGTCGCTGGTCTTGCTGGCGACTTCGCGCACCATCTGCGCGCCCATGTTTTCCAGGTTGTCGCCCAATTCAATTTCTTTGGCCACGGTCACGCCGTCTTTGGTGATAACGGGGGAACCAAACTTCTTGTTGATAACTACGTTGCGGCCGCGGGGGCCGAGCGTTACTTTTACTGCATCCGCCAGTACATTCACTCCGCGCAGGATCGCCTGGCGGGATTCTTCACCGTGCACAATAATTTTTGGCATTGTTGCAATCTCCTATCAAGACTTGTTGCGGAATTTCCGCGAAAATGTTTCGATCTAAAATCTTTGTGGTTCGCCTTAAGGCGTCAGCTTTGAATCCAAGGGGCTAACCGCCAAAGGCTAATGGCTGCTTCTTACCGTCTTGCTGCGCCGGCTTTTTCAGGCTTTTCTGCCTTGGTAGCGCCGCCCGTAATAATTCCAAGGATCTCGTCTTCCTTCATGATCAGCAGCTCTTCGCCGTCAATTTTGATTTCCGATCCGGAATACTTGCCGAACAGAACGCGGTCGCCTTCTTTTACTGCCAGAGGAACGGTCTGGCCTTTTTCAAACTTGCCGGTTCCAGCAGCGATAACTATGCCTTCCTGGGGTTTCTCTTTCGCGGTGTCGGGGATGATAATGCCACCACGGATCGTCTCTGTTTCCTGAATCCGGCGGATGACAACGCGGTCATGTAGCGGGGTCAACTTCTGTGCCATGCGAACTGCTCCTTTCAAATTGTGTGCTCAAAATATTTGGGATTTTAGTAAGGCTGTCCGGGAAGCGAGTGGGGTTGCTAGCACTCATTCCCATCGAGTGCTAATTATGAGGCAAAAGCCGTAGTTTGTCAATGCTAAAACTTGAGTGACTTACGCTCATGCTAATTTTGCTGAAGATCAGTGTCGAAGTAGAGACGCAGCATGCTACGTCTCTACCTCAGGCATTCTATAAGCGAAGAAATTCAATTGGAATTACTGAAATAAACCATCTCTAGGCGCGAGCTGGATCAGCCTTTTCTGCGTTTACGCCCAGTTCAGCGAAGGCCTTCTGGGCCTTTTTTGCGTCAAATTTGCCGTCCCGAGCCAGCCGGGAAAGCGCTGCCGTGGCGATTGATTCGGCATTATTTTCAAAGTGCCGCCGCAGGTGCTCACGGTTATCGCTGCGTCCAAAGCCGTCCGTTCCCAGCGTGACAAGCCGGGTACCCAGCCAGGGCGCCAGCTGGTCCGGAACCGCCTTCATGTAATCTGAAGCGGCAATGATTGGGCCCTCTGCTTTCTCCAGGACAGACAGGATAAAAGCCTGTTTTGGCTTCTCCGCGGGATGCAGCCGATTCCAGCGATCACATGCCAACGCCTCACGACGGAGTTCGTTGTAGCTGGTTACGCTCCACACATCGGCCTGCACGCCGTATTTTTCCGCCAGAATAGACTGTGCCTTCAAAGCTTCGTTCAAAATCGGCCCGCTGCCAAAGAGCTGCACCGCCGCCTTCTTACCTTCCGCTGCTTTGAATTTGTAAATCCCCTTGATGATGCCTTCCTCGCTGCCTGCGGGCATTTCCGGCATTGCGTAATCTTCGTTGTAGAGCATGATGTAGTAAAAACGGTCTTCGCCCAGCTCGTACATTCGGCGGATGCCATCCTGCACGATCACAGCAGTCTCGTACACATAAGCGGGATCGTAAGTTGCGCAAGTGGGCACTGTGGATGAAACCACAACACTGTGTCCGTCCTGGTGTTGCAGGCCTTCACCTGCCAGTGTGGTTCGGCCGCCGGTTCCACCCATCAAAAAGCCTTTGCCACGGGCATCGGCAAACGCCCAAATCAGATCGCCGACGCGCTGGAAGCCGAACATGGAGTAATACGTAAAGAAGGGAATCATTGGAATGCGATAATTGGAATACGCCGTCCCGGCAGCCGTCATTGAGGCCATAGATCCGGCTTCAGTGATTCCTTCCTCCAATATCTGCCCTTCTTTGGCTTCGCGATAGTAGAGCAGCATATCGACATCGTGCGGTTTATAAAGCTGGCCCTGGCTGGCATAAATGCCAACCTGCCGGATGATGGACTCCATGCCGAACGTGCGGGCTTCGTCAGGAATAATCGGCACCACCAGCTTGCCGACCTTTGGATCTTTCATCAGGTTACGCAACATGCTCACAAAGCCCATGGTCGTTGAGACAGCCCGGCCTTTGGAGCCTTCCAGCGATTCCTTGAAAACCTCAAGCGTGGGTGACTCAAATCCGCGCACGCCTTTCCGCGCATCGCGTTTGGGCATGTATCCACCCAGTGCCTTGCGGCGCTCTTGCAGGTACTGAATTTCAGGACTGTCGTCCGGCGGACGATAAGGCAAACCTTCTTTGGCAGCTTTGTCGGGAATAGGAATTTCAAAGCGCGACCGGAAGGCGGTAAGGGCTTCGTCAGTCATCTTCTTTTCCTGGTGTGTGGCATTGCGTGCCTGGGCTGAACCAAGGCCGTACCCTTTGACGGTTTTGGCGAGAATCACTGTGGGTCCGCCCTTGTGGTCCACCGCTCGTTTGTAAGCGTTATAGACTTTTTGTGGATCATGACCGCCGCGTTGCAGGTGAAAGATTTCGTCATCGGTCCAGTCTGCAACCAGCGCGGCCGTTTCCGGATATTTGCCGAAGAATTCTTTGCGGACGAACGCGCCATCTTTGGCTTTGAAGGCCTGGTATTCGCCGTCCACGCATTCTTCCATGCGCTTGAGCAGCATACCGGAGTGGTCGCGCGCCAGCAGTTCATCCCAGCCGGAGCCCCAGATCACTTTGATAACGTTCCATCCGGTCCCGCGGAAGGCAGCTTCCAGTTCATTGATGATCTTGCCATTGCCACGTACCGGACCGTCAAGACGTTGCAGGTTGCAGTTAATCACAAAAATTAGATTGTCCAGCTTCTCTCGCGATGCCAGCGTGAGCTGCGAACCCATTGCTTCCGGTTCGTCGGTCTCGCCGTCGCCAATAAACGCCCACACTTTGCGCGACGTTGGCTTAATCAGCCCACGATTCTCAAGATAGCGCATGAAACGCGCCTGATAGATGGCATTCAGCGGGCCGAGTCCCATGGAAACCGTTGGGAAGCGCCAGAAATCAGGCATGAGCCATGGATGTGGATAGGACGATAGTCCAGGTTTGTCTCGCAATTCGTGGCGATAATTCTCTACCTGCTCCTGGCTGATGCGGCCTTCAAGGTAGCCGCGTGCATAGACGCCGGGCGAAGCGTGTCCCTGGAAGTAAACGAAATCGCCGGGCTCATCGCCGTGGTTCGCGTGGAAGAAATGGTTGTAGCCGACTTCCAGCAGCGTAGCCAGAGAAGAGTAGGTAGAAATATGGCCGCCAATGCCGGGATCTTTCTTGTTCTGCCGATGGACCATTGCCATCGCATTCCAGCGGATCAGGCTCTTGATGCGGCGCTCCATCGCGCGATCACCAGGGTAGGGGAGCTCTTCAGCCACTGGAATCGTGTTCACGTAGGGGGTGTTCAGCTGTACGGGGACGTCTACGCCGTTTTGGCGGGCGCGGCGGGTAAGGGCGTCCAGCAGGCGGGTACCCTGGCCAGGGCCTTCCTGGTCAATAACTTCATCAAAAGCTTCAATCCACTCTAGGATTTCCTCGTGGTCTGGTTCAAGGGCAACGGCAGGTTTGGCATTCATCTCTATAGTATGACGCGAACCACGCGCAATTTCCACTTTAGAGCAGGGAACGGTTAAGTCTGAAGGTTCATGAATTATCGTGCAGAAGCTGCTGCCGGACGTGGTGTCTGTGCATCGGATGAGTACACGTTATCGAAAGCCGTTTCAACGTCTGCCGGATTTTTGAGAAGAGTGGCGGCTTCACTCAATTGTTTGTTGAATTCTTCCCTGATCGATTGCGACCATTCGTTTGACCATAGATCTCTGCGCCGCAAATATTGCTCCATGAATAAAAGAGGATCTTGCGCGAGATATTGTGCCGAGGTTCGATTCGGTTCATTCGTGGCGGCCGTGCTGCTGCGCGCTGTCAAGCATTCAATCACAGCTGGGCCGTGACCTTCACGCGCGCGGCGAATAGCTTCCTGCGCCACGCGAAATACGCCAACAACATCGCAGCCATCTACGGGGATTCGCGGATAAAAGGCCGGATCAGCTCCAATGTATGGTCCTGAAGCAACCTGGTTTGGCGATTCCAGAGGCGAATCGAGACTGCTTTCAACCAGGCACACAAGCGGCAGCTTTTGCCTTGCCGCCACGGCCATTACTGCGGAATCAAAAGTAAGCGTCTCTGGATTGTGGGTGCAAAACATCAGCATTACCGCGCCATTATTTTTTATCTCGGCAGCCAATGCCAAAACGGTTTGCATGTTGAGAGCGTCGCCATTATGTTTTGAAGAGGACGCTTTGTAAGTGCCGTCGGTTTGGTGTCCTCTGCTGCGCGCAAGAATGCAATGCAATGGCGTTCCTTTGATCAAACTGGCAACAAAGCTGCCGTGCTCCATTGCGATGGAATCTTTGGAAAGAAGATGTGCCCCCGCGCCGACCAGCGTTGCCTCAAAGCCGTAAACAGAATTGCCGCCTCTATTTCCTGTGTCATCACTTTGCAACCGTTCGGCCAGCATACGGCACTTGATCATCGTGGCGTATAGTTCTTTCAGCTTTTCAGCGTTTAAGACTGGCAACACTTCGGGTTCTTGTTTTTTTGCGCGACTCTTGCGAACCGCTTTGGATTTTGCCTTGGAGCTTTTGCCTTTGTGCTTTTTGGCGCTAGCGGCGGATTTATTTTTCTTTTTGCGCGGCATGAGCGAACCATTCTACCCCATAAGAACTTTTTGCTTTTTTGAGGGGTTCTCTTACCGGATTGCGCAAATATGCTTCCACTAATTCCTGCCTCTTTTCAACAATTCAGTGAAAAAGAATGTGGAAAAACGCAGGGAACGATTGTAGGAATCAACAAAGCTGCGTGTTTTGACGCTTTGCACTGGAGAAGGTGCGAGTGTTAAAGGCTCGTGAAATTTTTTTGGAAGCCTGTCAGCGGAATTTTTGTTCCGGCTTTTCTCCGTTCATAAGTGCGACAGGCCCAGCTAAAAACGACTTCCTCAGGTTTTTGGTTCACATCCAGCACAAACTCAGTTACATTGGCGGCTCGGTGCCACGGAGGAACAATGGGAAAGAAACAGAACATGTTTCTAATAGTCATTTTTGCGGTTGCACTCGTCTTTCTGGGTATGCGTGCCCAGACTCAACCGCAAAGCCAAGAGTATCAAGCAATGGCCGACAAATTTTTTGTGCTGCTGGAGCAGGGTAAATCAGATGAAGCCATTGATTACATGTTCAGCACGAATGTAGCGCTCAAGAATATGCCGGGAAAATCCGAGCAACTCAAGGCCCAGTTTGGCGAACTTGAAAAGCAACTTGGTTCCTATCACTCGCGTAGCAGGCTGGTAGAGACCAAAGTCGCCGGAATGTTCGTTTATCAACACTACTTCGTGGCCTACGAGCGCCAGCCCATTTCTGTCAGGCTGAAATTTTATAAGCCTCGCGACACTTGGAGGGTACAAGGAGTCCAGTTCGATCCCGATTTGCCGGATGTGATAGAGAAACAAACGGACCGGCACCTGGACCGGCAATTCAAGTAGCTGGGCCATTTGCGTGGCTCTCTGCACTAAGGGCGTTCAAAATACCGCAAATCCCACACTACAATGCCGTCTGTGAAGATCCGCATCGACAAGCTTCTGGTTGAGCGTGGCCTGGTTCCATCGCGTGAGCGGGCACAGGCCATGGTGCTTTCCGGTCGCGTGCTGGTCAACGAACAAAAAATTGAAAAGGCTGGCGCCTCCGTCGATCCTGAAGCAGTGATAAGACTGCTGGGGGATGACCTGAAGTATGTTGGACGCGGCGGCCTCAAACTGGAAGCTGCACTGCGCGACTGGGAAATTGATCTCACTGGCCGAACGTGCATGGACGTCGGGGCATCAACTGGCGGGTTTACTGACTGCATGCTGCAGCATGGCGCTGCTCAGGTGATTGCCGTTGATACGGGTTACGGCCAGATCCATGCACGCTTGCGCTCTGATGCGCGTGTGAAGCTGCTGGAAAAGACCAACGCCCGTTATCTCACGCGACGGGATATAACGCGTGCCGGCGCTACTGCTCCCATCAGCTTCGTCGCCATCGACGTTTCCTTCATCTCTGTTACACTCGTTCTCCCTGCGGCGCTGGAGTCGACCGTGGCGGCGGACTCACATCGCGAGGCCGTCATCCTGATCAAGCCGCAATTTGAAGTTGGGCGCGAGCGCGTCGGAAAGGGTGGAATCGTGAAAGACGAAGCTGCCCAGCAGGACGCGGTGCTGAAAGTCCGCCAAAAAGTGGAAGAATTGGGCGGCAAGAACATAGAATTGATGGAGTCTCCCATCCTCGGAATGGAAGGAAACCGGGAGTTTCTGTTGTACGCAGAATTCCAGTAAACAAAGCGCTCTGATGAAGAAAGCGTCCATTATCTCCAAGCAAGGCAAGCCGGAACTGGGCACGGTGGTTGTCCAGGTCGCAAGCTGGCTTCGCGATCACGGCTACGCGATCACTGCTGATGCCTCAACTCGTGAATTCTGCCCTGACTGCGAACCGGCCGAACGCGAAGATCTGGCGCGTGTTGCTCCCGATTGTGTAATCGTCCTGGGCGGCGACGGAACGCTGCTCTCTACGGCGCGTTGCGTCGCGCAAGCGGACATCCCCATCCTGGGCGTTAATCTGGGTTCGCTGGGCTTTTTGACTGAGGTCAAGCAGGAAGAGATTGAGCAGGCGCTGACTGAAGTTGATGCCGGACGTTGTGAAATGAGCCTGCGCCCCATGCTCCGCTGCCAGGTAGTCCGCCAGGGTAAATGCGTGGCGACGCATGATGCGCTCAATGAAGTTGTGATGAACCAGAGCGCGGTAGCCCGCATCACAGATTTTGAAGTTCGCGTGAATGGCCATTTCGTGGCAAATTACAAAGCTGATGGATTAATCATCTCAACTCCCACCGGATCAACTGCCTATTCACTGGCTGCGGGCGGCCCGATTCTTTCTCCTGAGGTTTTGGGATTCGTGATTACGCCGGTGGCTTCTCATGCGCTCACCAACAGGCCTCTTGTAGTGAAGGATACGGCGATCATTGAAGCCAAAATTCTTGTCACAAGAGAGCAGGCATTCCTCACGGTGGATGGACAGGTTGGAACTCCGCTGGTGGATGATGACGTGGTGATCTGCAAGAAATCTGAATATAAGGTGAAACTCTTCAAGTTTGCCGGGCGGTCATTCTTTGACGTGCTGCGGACTAAGCTCAAATGGGGAGAGAGATAGCTGCATGGGGCGGGCCTTGATGATGAACGTGCGTCAATGGACGATTGTGTTGCTCGCCTCTGTGCTTGCCAGTTTTGCGCACGCACAGACCAAACCTTCCGCGGACCTGATTGTCACCAACGCAAGAATCTGGACCGTAGATAAGACACGCCCTCACGCGGAAGCACTGGCCGTACTAGGCGAGCGTATTGTCGCCGTAGGCAGCGCGGCGGAAGTGGATGCCTGGCACGGCCCGCAGACCAAAGTGCTGGATGCGCAAGGCAAGCTGCTGCTTCCCGGCTTTAATGATGCGCACGTGCATTTCGTCGATGGTGGGGATCATCTTTCAGCCGTGCAGTTGAAAGATGCTGCTTCACCGGAAGAATTCGCGCTCAGGATTGCCGATCGCGTGAAGGCCACCGCCAAGGGAGAATGGATTGTTGGCGGAGACTGGGACGAACAGAAGTGGTCGCCAGCCAACCTTCCCACCAAAGAGTTAATCGATCCCACAACCCCCGACACTCCGGTATGGGTGAATCGCTATGACGGGCATGAGTCGCTGGCAAACTCGGTCACGTTGCGTCTTGCGGGCATTACCGCAAAGACAGCTGATCCTGCCGGTGGACAAATCGTCCGCGATGCGCAAGGCAATCCCACAGGAGTATTGAGGGATTCAGCGCAGGAGTTGGTGAACAAGGTCATGCCGCCGATAACGGCGGCACACCGCATGCGCGCAATTCATCAGGCGCTCGACCACGCCGCCTCACTTGGGGTGACCAGTGTGCAGGACATGAACCCGTCCTATGATGACGTGAAGGCATACGCTGAACTGCAAGAGCAAGGCGAACTCACCGTCCGCATCTACGTTGCGCCAATGGAAACAGGTTGGAAGGACCAGGCCAAGCTTGGCATCCGTCGTGCTTTTGGCACATCGTTTCTGCGCATGGGAGCTGTGAAAGGCTATGCAGATGGGTCGTTAGGTTCGGAGACCGCATATTTTTTTGACGCATACACAGACGCACCAAACTCGCACGGCCTCTTGAGCGATGAAATGCATCCAGTTTCAGCCATGCAGCAGCGGCTCCGCGGTGCAGACGCCGCAGGCTTACAGCTTTGCATTCATGCCATCGGCGATCGTGCCATTTCCATCACGCTGGACATGTTTACTCAGATTGAGAAGGCCAATGGCAAGCGCGACCGGCGGTGGCGCATCGAGCATTCACAGCACATGGCGGCAAAAGATTTTGCGCGATATGCGCGCCTGGGAGTGATTGCCTCCGTCCAACCATATCATGCGATCGATGACGGCCGCTGGGCGGAGAGCCGCATTGGCCCCGACCGCATCAAGCGTACTTATGCTTTTCGCACGTTTCTCGATAACGGTGTGCGGCTGGCTTTCGGCACGGATTGGTCCGTGGCTCCTTTAAGTCCGATGTTGGGCTTATACGCGGCTGTTACGCGCGCAACGCTGGACGGAAAGAATCCCAACGGCTGGGTGCCGGAACAAAAGCTGAATATCACAGAAGCGATTGAGGCCTACACCATGGGCTCGGCCTATGCGGAGTTTCAGGAGAAGGAGAAGGGATCCATCACGCCGGGCAAGCTCGCGGATTTTGTTGTGCTCTCTGACGACCTCTTCAAGATCCCCCCCGCGGCCATCAAAAATGTAAAAGTGGAAGCTACCTACCTGGGCGGCAAGCTGGTCTATGGCGGCTTGGAATGATAGTTACCTGTTCCGGATCTCCGCCGCGATCTTAACCATAATTTCTTGGAGCTTCTTGGGCTTATCCGGAAAAAATGCCGAGCCTCCGGTTCCTTTCGCCAGTTTTTCAAGAACGGTGTGCCCCCGAGCATCTGACTCTTCCGTGAAAAGGCCAACACAATAGACAATTGGACTGTTTGCAACGTTGAATTCCTTGAGCACATTCGAGCTGGTTACATGGCTCTCGTTGTCCGACCCGTCAGTGACCACGATCAGGAATTTCTTCGTATATTTTGAGGTTTTTTTTAGGTAGTTTCCGGACGCTAGCAGGGCGTCATAGAGTGAAGTGCCGCCATGGGCATCCGCTTGATCGATAGCCTTGTATACCCTGCTAGTGTCGACCGTGAAGTCCTGGTCAAGGCGAACATCCCCATTGAAATTGACAACGAAGAACTCGTCCCTGGGATTACTCGCTTGAACAAGCTCCCGCAGCGCTGCGACCGTGGCCTTGATTTTGTCTTTCATCGATGTGGAATTGTCGATGATGAGCCCTATTGATACCGGCTCGTCCTTTGATTCGTTGGCGGATGCGGTTTGTTGTGGCACCGCCGCACACAGGTGTCCGGCCAGGGTCAACAGGATGAGCACAACAGGGTTCTCTAGGGATCTCATGGGGTTAAATTATGAATAAATAGTATTGAATCATCAACCGCTAAGGCATCGGAAGGGAAGAGAAATCTTTGGAGGGAACAATAAGAAGCCCCGAGTTTTGTGGTTGACCCATTCACCTCGCCCAGCGGTTCGCTATAGACCCTTGCCGACCAGCCTTCTCTGCCTTAGTTTCTTGCGAAACTCACAAAGTGCGATCTTTAATCAGCTTGCGCTGAAGCTTGGGCTCCGGGCTTACCGCCAACCGGGTAAATCGGTCAACACCTCGGGGCTTCTATCTTTGCCTTTAAACATTTCACGTTCTTCTCAACCAGCAGTTCGCTGAATAGACCCTTACAGGCCCTCCGTCGCTTTACAACTTGCGCTGTTGCGAGGTGACCTTGCTTGGGACCCGGACTCGCCGCCAACCGGAAAAACTTTGTAATGTCAAAGAACAATTGTGAATTTACGCGCTTCGTAATTTTAGTCAAACAGAATTTTGCAACTTGTATCTGTTGTGAAATCAACTACTTGGCGACTCGTCCACAAGAGGCCTACAAGGATTGGTGCAGCAGATTAAGAAAGCCCAATATCCATGCGGGTGCAAAGCGCTTTTTGCGATTTTTGCGAATGTGAAAATGTGAGCAAAAATCAGTGGTGATGCGGGGAAGAGAACTGCGGCTCTTAGCTCTTGGCTCTTAGCTTTTAGCTTGTTTTTGATTGGCGCACGCCTCATCGATACGTTGGAAGGCGGCAGTAAAATGGTTCGAAGTTTTAATTGAGAGTCCAAGCTGAAAATCAAAAGCTAACGTCCAATGGCTCAGGGCCAAAGGCGGGTTTTCTCTCACGCTGCTCCGGCTTTTCCAGTCCAGTCGCCCAGCAATTCCACTTCACCGCCGGGATTGCGAATTTCCCGCGCTGGATGGAAGTTGATGCGGTCGTCGCGCCGGAAATAAGGGCAGATCAGGCTCCATGTATCAAAGCCACTGCCGGAAACGGTGATCAGAATGGCTTCGCCCGGCGCTTCAGCCAGTTGGCCCCAGCCGTCACCCTGCAATTGGACCGGTGAGCCTTTGGCGTCATCGGGAAAAACATCATTCACCGTGATGATTGCGCTGGCGCTTTTCTGCTGCGCCACATCCATCATGTCAGAATAAATTTCGTCGCGTTCCTCTTCCGTTTCAAACTCGATATCGAAGATCAGGTTTTCGTCCGGCGTGATGACGATGGCCGTTGGATTGAGATAGCCATCAGTCATGAGCGAGTTCTGTGCTTCATGAAGAAATTCATAGGCCAGGGCTTTGAGATCGGTCATAAGCAAGCGGCCTCCTGTTGCAACAGGTCCTTGATGGTTTCACGGCGGCGGATGAGACGCGCGCGAGTGCCATCCACCAGAACTTCAGCCGCGCGTGGCCGTGTATTATAGTTCGACGCAAGCGACATACCGTAAGCGCCGGCATCCAGTATGCACAAGTTCTCACCCTGAGTGACAGCGGGCAGCATAGCGTCGCGAGCCAGAAAATCTCCGCTCTCACAAACAGGCCCGGCAATATCCGATTGCACACGTTCGCTGCGGCCGTTGACCATGTTCACCGGCGTAATCTCATGCCGTGCCTGATAGAGCGACGGGCGAATCAAGTCATTCATGGCGGCGTCCACAATGGTGAAACGTTTGTTGCCATTCCGCTTTAGATAAAGCACACGGGTGACCAGCGCACCGGCCGGAGCGATGATGGAGCGTCCGGGCTCCAGCAGCAGATGTGGAATCGGTTTCTTCATTCTCAGCAGCGGTTCTGTAACTGCTTCCTCGTAGCGATTAGCAACTTCATGAAAATCCACTGGTGCAGAGCTGTTGTATGAGATGCCAAGACCGCCGCCCGCGTCGATGAATCGGATCTTGTGACCATCAGCGATCAGCTCCAGCGCCAGATCCACGGCCCGCTCCATGGCCAGATGAAACGGCATGACGTCACTAATTTGTGAGCCAATGTGCAGACTCACGCCGGCGACGCGAAGGTATTTATGCTGCGCAGCGCGGCCGCAGAGTTCGCGCGCGCTGCTGATAGGCACGCCAAATTTGTGCTCCCGCAACCCAGTAGAGATATAGGGATGCGTTTCCGCCGGCACGTCCGGATTTACGCGCAGCGCAATATCGGCGACTTTGCGCAGCTCGGCGGCACAGGCGGCTAACAGCTCAAGCTCGCCTTCACTCTCCACATTAAACAGCAGAATGCCGCTGCGGAGCGCGAGATGCAGTTCGTCGGCGGTCTTGCCAACTCCGGAAAATACCACTTTGTTCAGCGACCTTTTGTGCGCGCGACGAACACGCTCCAGTTCGCCACCGGAAACAATGTCAAAGCCCGCACCCATTCCAGCTAACAATCGCAGGATGCTCAAGTTTGAATTCGCTTTAACGGAATAACACAGCGTGTGTTTTACATGGTGGAATGCACCTTCCAGCGTACGATAACGCTCACGTATGGCGGTAGCGGAATAGAGGTACAAAGGCGTCCCAAATTTCTTGACAAGCTTATTAATGCTTAGGCCGTCGCAGTGTAGTTCGTCGTTTTTGTAGATGAATCCGGGAGGACGGGTAAACATGAGGGAGAGATTTTAACAGGGTTCCCGAAGTCCCGAGCGAAGCGAGAGATCCCTATAATTTAAAACACTTCTTCAGGATTATGAATTCGCTTTGATGATCTTATAAATATTCGTGACAATAGGGCCCCCTCGCTCCGCTCGGGGTGGAAAAACCGCCCGACGCATTCAAGC
>JBAVLE010000093.1:0-2977 GCA_049688735.1 Candidatus Angelobacter sp.
CGTCTGTATATTGGCCAGACAGATGCTCTATCAAGCTTAGGTGCCGGAAAGGTAAAGTCCGGCAGAATGCTTAAGAAGATTAAAAGTTTGGTTAAAAGTTGAACAGGAGACGTTTAATGCGCAAACAAAAAGGTTTCTCGCTGATCGAACTGCTCATTGTCGTTGCGATCATTCTCATCATTGCGGCTATCGCCATTCCGAACCTGCTGCGTGCCCGTATCTCAGCCAATGATGCGGCTGCAGCGAGCACCATCCGAACCATCAACACCGCTGAAGTGACATATTCCACCACTTACGTCGCGAACGGCTTTGCTCCCAATTTGACCGATCTGGGACCGAACGGCACTGCCTGCACGGCAGCGGTGATCGATGCAACCCATGCCTGCCTGGTTGACAACGTTGTGGGTTGCAATCTTGCCGCAGGCTGCCCCAAGGGTGGGTATAACTACTTCCTAACCAGTTCAGTCACGACTCTTCCAGTTCCCGACTATACCGCCAGCGCGAGTCCGCTTGGCGTCGGCACTACCGGCAGCAGGGATTATTGCTCTAACACAGATGCGGTGGTCAGAATGAACGCAGTTACGCCTGCGGCTCTGCTGACGGCTGCAGTAGACTTGCCGACTTGTGCTGCAATCGCCAACTACGTCGCTCTCCAGTAACAAGTCATACAGCTTGTTTTCGGCAAGTACCTGGGGGAGGGTATGAGCCAAAAGAAAAGGAGATGGTTAATCGCCATCTCCTTTTTTGTCGCTGTGGCGCTTTTGGGATTTAAAAACCAAGGTGAAACGTTAAAAGCCACGCAGCGTGAAAAAAAATGTTTCCGCACATGACAAATCTTGTCACATCATCACAAACCAAACCTATCTTACTCCTAACTAACCCTCATCTTTTCCCTCTAAATATATGAATTTAAAGGTCACTCGAGTGGGGAGCCATCCCTGAGACACGGAAGAAGCTTGATTGGCATCAAACATGCACTTTTAATCCGGCAAGACAAGAAAGTTCTTCAGGTCTGGCACAAGGATAGAGAGCGGAAGGGCGCGGAGTATATGCACAAAAGCAAGGGTTTTTCCCTAATCGAGCTCCTGATTGTAGTGGCAATTATCCTCATCATTGCCACCATTGCCATTCCTAACCTGCTGCGCGCACGCATGCAGGCCAACCAGTCTGCTGCCGTTTCCACGCTGCGCAACATCAATAACTCTGAGGCGACATATTTTATCTCGTACTCCTCGCAGGGTTACGCGGATACTTTCACGAAGCTGGGCCCGGGGGTTCCGTGCGATTCTACCCACGCCTGCCTGGTAGACGACGTCATCGGTTGCGCGACCCAACCATGTGCGAAAAGCGGGTACAATTATTTCATCGCTTCAAGCGTGGCCGCAGCGCCTATAACTGACTACCGAACCACAACATCTCCTGTCGGCTGGGCCAACACCGGTTTAGAGAACTTTTGCAGCACGAACGACGGGATTCTACGCAAGGAACTCTCACCCACCGCAAGCCTAGCAGCGGTCGCTTCTCAAACCGATTGTACGGACATCACGAAATACGTTGCCATTCAATAAACTCAAGGTCGGGAAGACCGGCTTGCGAAGGTCTGAAAACTTGCAATAAGATTGGCATCAAGTATCCTTGACTGACATGTTTGCCATAGAAATTCAGGGCCTTTCCAAAGACTACACTGTCGGCTTTTGGAAAAAGCACTTGCGGCCAGCGCTGAAGCCACTCAGTCTTGCGATCCATGCGGGCGAGACCTTCGGCTTCCTGGGGCCCAACGGCGCCGGGAAAACCACCACTCTCAAGCTGCTCATCGGGATTATCTTTCCCACTTCTGGATCGGCCAACATTCTGGGCAAAGACTTTCATGATCCTGAGATCAAGCGAAAAATTGGATTTTTACCGGAACAGCCATATTTTTATGATTATTTAAGCGCGCCAGAACTCCTGGATTATTACGCGCGGCTCTCTGGAGTGCCTGTCACCACGCGTAAGCAGCGCATTGGGGAGTTGCTGGAACGAGTTGGTTTGAGCGACGTCGGGAACAAGCAGCTGAGGAAATTTTCCAAGGGAATGCTGCAACGCGTGGGCATTGCGCAAGCAATCATCCATGATCCTGAGGTCGTGTTCCTCGATGAACCAATGTCAGGGTTAGATCCGGCAGGCCGGCGCGAAGTACGCGAATTGATCCAGAGCCTAAAGGATGACGGCAAGACGATTTTCTTCTCCACTCACATTCTCTCGGACGCTGAGGCCCTTTGCGACCGTGTTGGGATCATCTACAAAGGCGAACTGCGCGGGGTGGGCGTGGTTAACGATTTCCGATCCAGCGTAGCGGAAAAATCCGAAGTGATCTGGCTGGGCGCTCACGCCATGTCCGCCGTAAATAGCCTAATGACCGATGCTCATATTACTGGCGATACAGTCCGCGCCACCGTAGAAAGCGCCAACCTTGATCGTGCATTGGAAGCGCTCCGAGGGCAGCGGGCTCAATTGATTTCAGTCACGCCGATTCACCGCACGCTGGAAGATTATTTTCTGGCCAGCACACGGGAATGCGAGAAAGAAGTGGTGCGTCAATGAGCTCGCGCCTTTCCGCCATCACCTTAAACACATTCCGTGAAGCGGTCCGCGACCGCGTCCTCTATAACCTTGTTCTTTTCGTTTTTCTGCTGGTGGCATCGGCCCCAATTATCAGCCAAATTTCTATTGGCTTGGAAAAGCTGATGCTGGTGAACCTGGGTCTAAGCTCCATCTCACTTTTCGGCGTGATCATTGCCATCTTTGTAGGCATTGGGCTGGTATCAAAGGAGATCGAGAAAAAAACGCTTTACACCATCCTCTCCCGACCGGTCCGTCGCTGGGAGTTTATTGCAGGCAAGTATCTGGGACTGCTGCTGACGCTGGTGGTCAACGCTGTTCTGATGACTGTGGGTTTTTATCTGGCGCTTTTGATCTTTACCAATGGGCTTAAGAG
>JBAVLE010000094.1:0-3400 GCA_049688735.1 Candidatus Angelobacter sp.
CTCCAGCACCGTTCCCGCCACCGCGACAGACTATACGGCGGTAAGCACGGCAACGCCTGACACTATCGTGACGAATGCGGCCAGCGGTTCAACGCAGACGCGCTTTATCGGCGTGGCCGTAACTCCAGCCAACGGCGCGGGCGTAACGGGCGCAAAGTCGGCTACTGTGACCTTTACTCTGACAGTTCAGTAGTCTGCCAGGCTGCTTTCGAGTTGCCGCAGTCACCCTGTCCTGCAATTAGGGATGATGAGAGTTTTAGAGCATGAAGACCTTCGACGCACACACCTCCCCGTCGTCAAGTCCGGCGAGAAGGTGTGTGGTGCGTCGTTTGGAAGGCCGCTCGCGACTCTCATTATTCTTGTTTTTTTTCTCATGGCGGCGGCTCCGCCCGCAAGTTCCCAAATCTTCACTTTGTCCGCGGCTCCAGGTGGCATTGCCCTTACGGTGGGAGGCGGCGGTACTCGCTATTCCGGCCAGTTCGGCGCCATGAACGCCCTTGGAATAGGCGCGCTGCCGACTGGGGTGCAGGCTATCCCTTTAACGAATGGCGCGTTATATTTCACGCCCTATCGCATCACTGTAACCGGCCTGCCGGGGAGTCATAAGGCTGCGGTTACGGGCTTCGTCAGTACAAATTTTGGCCATCCAGCTGCGCTTGTGATGCAAAGCTGCCCGAGCAATTCCAGTTGCAATGCCTCTGGACAGTATTCTGCCATGTCCACGGTTGCCGGGGCCCCGACTACGATTATCGCTGCTCCCGGAATCGGAAATTCTACAGTTACCGCCGGCTTGGGCATCTTTCTTCCTGACAACAATGGAGCTGCTGCATTCGCGGGCCTGGACACAGCCCGGCTCAGTCTAACGATGACCGATCTGCAAAACAATCATGTGATCGGCACGATTGAGATTCGGCTGGACACGCCGCAAGGCGAAACAGTACAGAGAGCACTAAGGCTAACTCTTGCCACGGCCACAGGCGGACTCACCATCACGCCCGGTGCCGATTATTCAATGAACTTTGGCAATGTCAACGGCCTTGGGTTTGGTCCTGGCGGTGGGCTGACGACAGTGGCTGCTGCCGGCGGATTGGTCTATTCAACACCTTACCTTCTGCAACCTGCATTTACCGGCTTCACTTCGACTACCGGGACTATTAAGACCTTCGTCAGTTCGCCCTTCGCCCACCCAACCATTTTGATATTGCGTGACGCTGCGTCCGGCGCTGGTCCTTACACCAATATTGGGACTACAGCCGGCACGGCCACGCAAATAACCAGTACGGCGGCCAACCGCAGTTCCATTACGCGATTTCTGGGGTTATTTGTTTCCAACACCAACGGCGGAACGGCTTTTCGCGGCAGCGATGCTGCCACACTGACTTTTACGATGACGGTGCCATAAGCAATGATCACGATGAATCGAAGCCGCGAAATGCTGTGCCGCCTGCTCTTCGGGCTGGCCTGCCTGGCTGCTCTGGGAGGGCATGCCAATGCGCAATCGCTGGGGTTAGCGCCGGCCCAGGTAGTGGAAACATTCAAGCCCGGAGTTCCATTCCAGTTTGATCTTTCCACGGTAAATTCCGGCGACACTGCCGTTGACATGCACGTTGAGATTACGGATTTGTGGTACGACGAGAAGAATGAAAAGGTCTTTTCCTCGCCCGGAACTTCGCCGCGCTCCGCCGCCAACTGGATACAGTTTGTGCCCGACCATTTTGAAGTTGGCGCGCACGGCACGCAGAAGATGAAAGCGATTGTCACGCCGCCGTCGGACGCAAAGGGCGGCTATTACGCGGTGCTTTTTGTTACGTCCAAGCCGCAGCTTTCGTTTCCAAAAAATGATGGCAAGGGCGTTTTCACCAGCATGCGCATTGGCTGTCTGGTGTTATTGCGCGCGGAAGGAACGGACGAATACAAGATCGAACTCAGCAATGTAAAAGTAACTCCGCCAACGGATACACACGGGCTGAGCGTGGATTTTGATCTTCTAAATGCGAGCAACACGCACGTGTTTCCTGTAGCGCGCGTCGCGGTGCTGGATGCCAGCCGCAAGCTGGTGGCAAAAGCTGAAAGCCCAGAAAAGCGCTTTCTTCCCGGACAGAAAAATTCCATGCATGTGGATTGGGCAGGGAAGTTGCCCGTTGGAAGTTACACCGCCGTACTCACAGTGGCATACGGTGAAGACCGAATTGAGACACAGCAGATTCCTTTCAGCGTAGCAGAGTAGGTATAGAAAATTTGAAATTGCAACGGCACATAACGGCGATTGCGGGGCTGCTGAGCAGCCTGGTCTTGTTGTGTGCGCTGGCGCCAGCGGCTGTCGCGCAAGCTGCCGACGGAAACGGCTTGCCTTCTCTGGTGGAAGTCTATTGGCAGTGGTCAAGAACGATTACCACTCCTGAGCTGAGCAACATGATTGTGCTTGACCAGGAAATTGCTCGAGTGGAAAGCACTGGCGACGGCATCCAAATCTTTGGTCTCGCACGCGGTGAGACTGTGTTGCTGGGCTACCTGAATGACAAACCGGTGAGTATCCGTGTGCGGGTGGTGCCGCGACCGCAGGTTACAATTTCACCGGCGCAGCTTCGCCGCCAGGGAGAGATGGCGCAGGGAAGTTTTGGCTCCGCTGTGCAGATCGCCAATGCCGGCGGACAGACGACTACATCGGTCGTGAACGACTTCAACTGGACGCAGCTGGCCGGAAGCCAGGGACGCCTGACCGTTTCTACTCAGGTTGAGGACAATGATATCCAGGGTGGCCACGCTTTCAACATCCGGCATGGAAGCATTGACTATCGCAGCCCCGGCATCGACGTGAGCCTGCTCGATAACCTGGTGAGCCTCACTGACAACGGCTATGAACGCCACCTGAGTCCTTTCGCTTATTCCGATTCAGTGGAGCTGCGCGGCGCGGGCGTTACCGTCCGGCATGGCGACAACCAGTACATGTTTTTTGGCGGCTCCACGATTCCGTTTTATTTCCTCACGCTGGGATCTACGCGCGACATTGGCGGCTTTTCTTTCCAGCGCAAGCAGACCAAGAAGCTCAATCTGTTTGCTACGACCAGTTACATTAATTCTCCAGTCGATTTTCTGAATCCAACCGGCGGCAGGCAAGATGACTGGATGCAGACTGGCGGCTTTAACTATCAGGCCAGCGACAGGTGGAATTTCCAAGGCACCGGCGGCGTAAGCACGCATGGGGGAATGGGACGCGGTGAAGTCGATTACATCAGCCATCGATTTACGTTCTTTGCCGCCGGGGGCGCGTCCTCACTGTTATTTCCGTTGAACCGGATCCAGTCACTCTTTTCCGGCACAACTTCGGCCAAAGCGGGGCTTACGGTCAGTGCCAGCGAACGCTTTACTGAGTCCGTCTATTATCAGCACACCATTACTC
>JBAVLE010000095.1:0-10225 GCA_049688735.1 Candidatus Angelobacter sp.
GGAAGTATGCGAAAGAGTGTACTTCGCACGTTGCTGGTAAGGGTTTACTGGTGACTGGAAGTACGATGCAAGCAGAGGCGGCAAACGGCCAGCATGTTCCCCACTTGCCGCTGGTAAGTTGCACAAATAGATCTTGCGGTTGAGGCCCCGGAATAAAATTTTCAGTCGTTGCACACGCAAACGACTTCCACTCTAAAGGAGAAAAGTATGCGGAAAAGTGTGATTCAAATAGTACTGGTAGCGTCAATGTTTGTGGGTGCGAACTTTATCCAGCCGGCATTAGCAGGGCCACTTCCTGTGCCTATGCCAACTGGTCCCCAACCTCCGGCTAAATAAGTTTGCTGAGAGTGAGTGGCTGGTTTAAGCTGGCCACTCATCACTTATGAACAAAGGCGAATTAGCAATGGCGCTTACCGGAAACGCGCTGCAATTTTGCCTGTTCATACAATTGCTAAGACATAAATCGTACCGCGAGTTCCCAACATTTCTCGCGTATGTTGTCTTTTCTATGGTCAGCGCGATTGCTGGGTTCGCTACTGCCAGCCTCATACACATTTACTTTTATGTGTATTGGATAAGTGAGATTATTTACAGCGTTTTGGCTTTTTTTGTCCTTCGAGAGGCGGTTCGTTCTGTCTTTAGGAATTTTCATAGCCTGCGCTGGTTCAAGGTGTCTTTTCCCAGTATCGGAATTTTGATCGTGTTTGTGGCCGTCATCCGAGCCGTTTTTTTCCGGTCAGCCCATGATTACCCGCTCAGCGTGGCAATCATTTCACTGGAAATCGCGGTGGGATTACTGCAATTTGGCATATTTTCCCTGTTTATTATCCTAGTGAGGCTCTTCCATCTGCACTGGCGGCAACATGCCGCCGGCATCGTTTTCGGCTTTGGCGTCAGCGCGGCTGGGTCGCTGGTGGCCTTCCTGCTACGTTCCGAATTTGGAACGAAATTTGATCCGGTTGTCAGAATTGCCCCTCCTATCGCGTACATTATTGGGGTGGCAATTTGGCTGGCCACTTTCCTAAAGGCGGGGTCTGGACAGCCGGAAATAGCATGGTCCACAAAGCTCACGCCGGAGCAAATGATTACAGAACTCAGGCGGCACACTAAAACGGTGAAAGGCATCCTAACGCGATGATGTTCGATATCATCACAATTTTCCTGGTCGGCATACTGCTATTAGTTGCCGTTTACACGGCTATCCAGTTTCGCGGAAAGTTTCCCAAAAGAACTATTGAAGACGTAGCCCCTTTTCTGCGTCCAGCAGAGCATGACGAACTTGAGTCATTGCTGGATCCAGCTCAGGAAGCCAATTTCCGTATGCGCATGTCACCGCAGGAGTTTGCCGACTGGCAGCGTCGGCGAATCCATCTGCTGCGCGAATATTTGCTGCGGATGTCGCATAACGCCCTGGTGCTGATTGAATGGGGCAACATGGAAAGCGCTGAAACCGGAAACGATGCTGAAGCCTGCCACCGACGGCAGTTAATGGCCAAGGATTTGGTGCAGGCCGCCACCGAATTCAGGCTTTATTCCATGCTGGCTCTGGTTAAGCTCAAGCTGTGGCTGGTTCTGCCTTCTCCGTTTAGTCTGCTGTTTCCCTCCCCCAGCCTGCCTTCCATGCGTCACGTTTTTGGCATTGACGCGCTTGGCTGCTACCAGCGCCTTAGGACTGCCGCCAGTGGGCTGAGCATGGCGCATGGCCTCCAGTTTCGTGATGCGTTGCTGGATCGACTTTAAATATCCACTCTCTTTTGTGATTTTCCCGGCGGGCCGCTCTCCATCGATATAATCTGTAAAGATTGACTTTCTGGTATAAAGTCACGCGCAAGCTGGCCTTTGTGGGTATAGCTCCCCATAGTCGCCTGGCCCTCTCTGCCCTTTACCTGGCGGGGATAGAGGCTGTACTGCTCTTATTGCGTTGGGTGCTTAAGCTCGCCGATGCGCCGCGGGCTGCTGACGCGCTTTCAGGATGGATCGTGTTTCTTGGCTGGGCATTGGCCACACTCCTTCTGTTCCTTGGATTGCGCTGGATCAGGGACAACGTGATGTGGAGCGTCCGCAATCGCCTGATCGTTACCTATCTTTTCATTGGCGGCGTGCCTGTAACGCTTGCAGTGGCCATTGCGCTGCTATCGGGATATCTGGTGCTGGGAGATCTGGCCGTCTTCAGCGCCGTTTCTGAGATCAAGGCGGAAGCCAACCGCCTGAGCGCAGCCAATGCAGCGGCGGAAGAAGAAATTGCGCGACACAGCAGCACCCCGGAAAAGATCGCAGCGATCGACAAGGCGTTTCCAGAACGATCTATCACCGTGCAACCCACATCTTCTCTACCAAAGTGGGTTAGAGATGGCTTTGCCGGGTTGGTAAGCGACAAAGGCCACATTTACCTGCGCGCGGCGAACTCTCATCACAATTCCGATGGCCCTGCAATGGTGGTCTCAAGCGTTCTTTTGGATAAAAAATTCCTGGGCAAAATCGCCAGCAAAGTTGGATCGCTGACGCTTTATTCACTGGATACAGAACTGAATGGCGATGAAAAATCTCTGGAGAATAATCTCTCAGGCGCGCAAGGGACCGCGAACCCGCTGACTTCCAGTCGGATCAGTGCCGGCACTGTATCCGATCCGGTAATGCCATTGGATCGCGAATTCGACTTCGGCGGACCAATTCAAGTCATAGATTGGGCGAGCGGCTCAGTGCGAACACGGATTCTGGGAGGTACCACGCGCCTTTCCACCGTGTATTCCTACCTCACTGCATCAATGGGAATTGGGAGCACCGCCATTGTTATTGCGTTGATTGGTCTGGCCTTTGCGTTCGCCATTGTGGTGCTCATCGCTTTGCTCATCGGGATCAGTTTGACCCGAAAAATTACGTACTCCGTGGCGAACCTGTACAGGGCCACACAGCACATCAACCGTGGAGACTTCACCCATCGGATTGATGTACGGGAAAAAGACCAGCTGGCTGCCCTTCAGGTTTCCTTCAATTCCATGACCGACAATCTGGAAAAGTTGATCGCCGAGCAAAAAGAAAAAGAACGCCTGCAAAGCGAGCTGGAGATTGCCCATGAAGTTCAGGCGCAGCTTTTTCCACGGTCAGATGTTGGGACCAGTACGCTTGAACTGCATGGGATTTGCCGCCCGGCGCGCATCGTAAGCGGCGATTATTACGACTTTCTTTCCTATGGGCCTGAGCAGGTGATGGTGGCCGTGGGCGACATCAGCGGCAAAGGAATTTCGGCCGCCCTGTTGATGGCCACAATCCATTCCGCTGTGAGGGCTTACGAACAGGAGCAGCTTTCTTCAGTGGGCCTGGCTGCCGCTTACGGTACCACCAGCAGGGTTGCTGCGCTCGAGCCGCGAGTGGCGCCGCCTGCTCCGGGGCAGATGCTCTGGCTTTTGAACAGGCATTTATTCCAAAGCACACAGCCGGAAAAATATGCCACGCTTTTCCTCGGCTTTTACGACAACGAAAAACATCGGTTTACATATGCCAATGCCGGCCACCTGCCGCCGATTGTTCTTGCCGCTGACGGCACAGTCCGTCGCTTGCAAACGGGCGGCACTGTCGTTGGCTTATTTCCTGACTGCGATTATGCAGAAGAGACTATAGAGCTTTATCCCGGTGATATTTTTATCGCTTTTAGTGACGGCATTACGGAACCGGAAAATGAGTTCGGCGAGTTTGGCGAAGACCGCCTGATTGAAACCGTCGCTGCCCATCGACACCAGCCGCTGGAAAGAGTCACTGAACAGGTGATTTCCGCTGTCCAGGATTGGATTGGCTCAATTGAGCAGCCGGATGACATAACAATAGTACTTGCCCGCAGGATCTAACGGCTCCGTTGCTATTCATGCGCCCTCGCTATTATCAATCTTGGTGACTTCCGCGTGTTTTCCCTTACGCCGGAAGCCATCTGCCTTTATGGTGTACACCTGACTCCTGCTCCTACTGGAAAAAACTAACCCATGAAACCAGCCGGCAACATCCATCGCCTTCCCGTAATCGATTCCTGGCAGCGCCAACCGCAGATAAAAAATGCGCTTGTAAATCGTATAAAAAACATTACTGACGAAATCCATTCCATCCAGGCAGAAATGCATAACCAGCTGAATGACCCTGCAAGCGGAAGCAGCGTTGCGCGACTATTTGAAAATGAAAACGCGGTCCAGGTTCTCAACGATTTCAAAGCAGAGCTTGATCAACTCCGCCGGATATTGTGGTTTTATATCGAACAAGCCTCCGTGCCGTCCTCAGCGGCACTGGATACCGAGCAGCAGGACAAACGGCTGCAACGCGTAAACGAATTGCTGCGTGCCCTAAGCCCGCCAGCAACTACTTCGGCGATTGCTCGACAGAACACCCAACCCTCAGTTTCATTCTTTGAGCGGCTCGATGTAGTTATCGATACTTACATGCAGGAAAAAAAGCCAGTCGCGCCGGCAAAAGCCAAAGCTGCCAAAGCAGGCTATTAATGTGAGGTCGCCAGCCTGTGGTCGAGGTTGGCGATTCGCCATCCCGTTTCAAATACCAGCCGCGCTACTTTTGTCATCTTGGTGAAATCAATTTTGTCGATCGTATCCGTTGGGCGATGGTAATCCACTGAAGTGCCGTCAAAATAGAAGATGATTGGAATCCCGTGCTTGGCGTAATTCCAATGGTCTGACCGGAAATAAATCCGCTCAGGATTATTAGGATCATTGTAGTAGTAGTCCAGCTTCATTTTCTGAAACTGCGCGTTGGTTTCTTCGGAGAGTTGGTGCAGCTCCGGGCTGATGCGGTTTGATCCCACCAGATACACGGTATTCGCGTCGGTAAGATGCTCGTCCAGCGGGGCATTGTCTCCGGGCTGCTTGGAACGCCCTATCATATCGATGTTCAGGTCAGCCACCATCTGCTTGAGCGGCACTACTGGTGCGTAATCTGTGTTGTATTCCGATCCCAGCAATCCTAGCTCTTCACCAGCATGGAACATGATCAGCACAGAGCGCTTTGGCCGATCCAGTGACATGGCATGAGCAATCGTCAGTACAGAAGTAGTTCCCGACCCATCATCGTCAGCGCCGGGATAAATCTCGCCGCCGGGGCCTGTCTTCAGATGGTCGTAATGCGCGCTGAACACCACATACTCGTGCTTAAGTACAGGATCTGAGCCTTCAAGAAGACCCGCAACGTTTTGCGTTGTGGAACGAGTCAGTTGCTGCGCGACCGTCATCTTTGCCGTGACATCAAACTTCTTGGGCTCTGCTTTTTCTTTGTGATTCGCCATCTCGTACGCGCTCTTCACATCCATCCCGAACGCCGCCAACAGTTCTTCTGCCAAAGCCGGGCCAAGCGTCACTACAGGCAGACTGTTTTCAGAGCCTTGGGCCAGCCGAACAGTCTCGCGTGAAGCGGCACGCTCCTGAAAACCTTTGTTCTTCATCAACTCCAGAAAGCGCTGCGGCGGCAACTGCAGAATTCCAATAGCTCCATGAACGCGCGCAGCTCCCTGGCCGTGCTCATTGTCATCCAGGCGTGACGTGTCCACGCCGGGCGGCGTGCCGGCGACTGCCAGAACAATTTTTCCTTTTACGTCCACGCCGGCGTAATCATCGCGATGCTGCGACGACGAGGAGATTCCTGGTCCCACGAAGACGATCTGCCCTTGAGCATCGCCATTGCCCGCCTCCGCTGGAATGTAGAAGTCACCAAAGTGGTAGGACTTCGCCTTGCCGCCGAAAGTCAGCTCCAGCGAACTCTTCCCTGTGTCAGGTTTTGCTGCAACCACCTGGAAAGTCTGCAAAAAATTGCCGTGCTCGCCCGCGCCCTTATAGCCATACGCCTCAAGATGTGCCGCGAGATAGCGGGCCACAATAGCAAAGTTTGGCGAAAGCGTATACCTTCCACCTAGCTCCTCTGAAGCAAGAAATTGCAAGTGCATTCGCAATTCGCCCGGAGTGATGGAGTCAACCGTGGATGGGACAGACGGCAAGACAACGGCAGATGGAGATGCAGCGTACATCACGCCTGAGGCCACAAGGGCCACGGCAAGGGCTATTTTTGCGGTAAAACTGTTAAGACGATTCACGCTTTGATGGTAGCAGCCCTCATTGGCGCTTACAAATAGAGGGATTTGGCTGGTCCGCTGTGGTTGCGATTAAAATCGTTATGCAGACACACTGATCCCTTGAAACAAACATCTTTGTTCTTGAAGACGATTCGAACGTTGGCAATCTGATCAGCCATCACTTGCAGATGGCCACGCACCAACAGACGTTATCTTTTGGGTTCGCGCGCTGATGTTAGGCATCACGCACAAAGCTAGCATTTACATCATCGCCGCCAAGATCTATAAAGTATTACATGAGCATCAGACTATCGGAGTAACAACTGTCTTTGCCGGGAAGAATTACAATAGTCGGGAGGCGTAAAACTTCTGCGAATGGCTTCAAACCTGCCTCCTTCCAGCAAATGAATCGGTCAGTTTCAGATCCGTCACTTTACATCAATCGTGAGACTTCATGGCTTGCCTTCAACCGGCGAGTGCTGGAGGAAGCGAACGACGAGCACAATCCCCTGCTGGAACGAGTAAAGTTCCTGGCCATTTCTGCCAGCAATCTCGATGAGTTTTTTGAGGTACGTGTCGCCGGTCTGCTGCAGCGCATTGAAGAAGGCTTTATTGATGCCGGTCCAGATGCGCTTTCAGCTCAGCAGGAACGAGAACTGATTGCCCTGGAAACGCGCGAGTTCGTGCAGGAGCAATACGATTGCTGGAACAATAAGTTAATGCCGGCTTTGGCCAGGGAAAACATACGGGTTCTGGACCTGAAAGATCTCGACCCTGAGCAAGAAGCTTTTATTGACGCGTATTGTGAAAAGGAAGTTGATCCGCTGCTCACGCCTGTAACCGTGGATCCGGCGCATCCTTTCCCTCGCGTGCTGAACAAAGCGCTCTGCATTGCCTTATTGCTCAAACGCAAGCGGCGGGCCAGCGGAACGTACATGGGTGTTATCACCGTGCCCCGAGTGCTTCCTCGCCTGGTGCGGTTGCCCTCGCAGACTGGTATCGACTACGTTTTTCTCGCCGACCTTCTAACCTACCACGCAGCCACCATGTACCGTGGATATGAGATTGTTTCGGCTGCATCATTTCGCGTTACCCGGAACAGCAATCTCTATCTTGAAGAGGAAGAATCGCGCAATCTTCTTGAATCCGTCAGGACAGAGCTGCATCGCCGGCGCAAAGGCGATGCTGTGCGGCTGGAGATTGATGCCAATGCCAATGCTGAAATCGCCCGCAGATTGCAGCAAACGTTTGAGCTCGACGACTGGCAGATTTTCCATACGCAAGGGCCTGTGAACCTTTCTCGATTATTTAATTTTTATGAGATTGAACGGCCTGAGCTGAAATTTAAGCGACTGGTGCCTCGCGAACTGCGCCTTCCGCCAAGTAGTCCCAACATTTTTGTCGAATTGCGTAAACGCGACATACTGCTCCACCATCCGTATGATTCATTTGACGCGGTGGTTGATTTCGTGGAGAGCGCGGCCAGTGATCCAGCGGTAATTTCTCTTAAGCAGACTATCTATCGCACCAACCGCGAATCTCCCATCGTAGGAGCATTGATCGCTGCTGCAGCTGCGGAAAAAGAAGTTACCGCTGTACTGGAATTGACAGCCCGTTTTGACGAAGCTTCCAACATACAGTGGGCACGCACGCTGGAAGACGAGGGTGTTCAGGTCTATCACGGGTTGGTGGGCCTTAAAACACATTGCAAGCTCTGCCTGCTGGTACGCCATGACCCGGATGGTAAAACTCGGCGATACGTTCACATAGGAACAGGTAATTACAATCCCACGACTGCGCGCTTTTATACGGATTTGAGCCTGCTTACGGCAGCGCCCAATATCACAGCGGCCGTTCACTCAGTTTTTAATTACCTCACCGCCTACTCTGAAGCGCCGAGCTACAGTCCGCTGGCAATTTCTCCGATTGATCTTGCCGCTACCACGTTGGAACAAATTCATCGTGAAGCCGAGCATGCAGCCAACGGAAGGCCTGCGCGGATTATCGCCAAAATGAATTCCCTCCTAGATAAAAACGTGATTGAGGCTTTATACATGGCTTCACAGGCGGGCGTTCCCATTGATCTCACGGTGCGCGGAATGTGTTCCTTGCGTCCGGGAGTACCCGGCATCAGTGAGAATATTGTGGTCCGCAGCGTAGTCGGTCGATTGCTGGAACACACACGCATTTTTTATTTTGAGAATGGCGGCGATGATGAAGTTTATATCTCCAGTGCTGACTGGATGCCTCGCAACCTGTATGAGCGCGTTGAAGTGCTTTGTCCGGTGCTTGATCCACAACTGAAGCAGCGAGTAAAAAGCGAGATACTAGCTGCTTACCTTGCAGACAATGTGAAAGCCCGCTTTCTTGATCGCAATGGAGACTATACGCGCCCCATTCGCAAGCGTGGAGAACCGCCATTCTCAGCCCAGGATTTTCTTATCGCTGTGGCGGAAGGCACAGCCACTGCAGCCGATATTCCTGGGCCATCCACGCCCCGGGCTAAGAGATCCAGCGGTCGGCGCAAAAGACAGGTGATTGCCCGATAGCTTATGCTTTTATATTTCTTCCGTCATGCTTCTGCCGGTAAAACCATGTTGAATCCCAAGAAGGACGAACGCCGTCCTTTGGATGAAGAAGGCATTCTGCAAGTGCGCTACGTCGGGCGACTGCTTGCAAACCTCGATGTTCAGGTTGATCAGATTATCAGTAGTCCACTAAAGCGCGCCCGCCAAACGGCGTCCCTGGTAGCGAACGAACTGGCGTTTGAGGGAGCTGTCCAGATCGATGATGCTTTGCGCCCAGACGCAGACTTTGACCAGTTTCAAGCCATGCTGGCTCGTTATAAAAAATATGATGCGGTCATGGTCGTGGGGCATAATCCCAGCTTCACTGAGTTCCTGAGCAAATCAATCTCAGGACGTACTGGCGCTGCACAGATTGACTTTAAAAAAGGTTCGGTGGCCCGCGTAGAGATGAATGGACGCACCGGCACTTTTAATTGGCTGGTGACCCCCAAGATTGCGCGCACGCTTCAGACCAGCTTGAAGTCAAGTTCGCGACCAAAGACCTCGCGGAAGTAAGCGCGCTCTTTTTCTCCCGCCCACAATTCCAGGTCTGCTCCGGCGCGGCCTGCTTTCACAGCGACTATCACTTCCTCGCCGCTCGCCACTACGCGAATAGATTCCACGGCTGAAAGCCGGCCCTGATTTAGTGCTCGCGCTACCCGCAGCAATGCGGTGCACTTAATGACTTCTGATCTGATTTGCGCCGGCAAAATCTTAATGAGGCGATCACGTAATTGCGGCTTGGAATTGCCCTGAAACCGCGCGATTGTAGCAATCACCTTTCTTTGTAACGGAGTAAAACCAAATAATTCCGACCGCGAAATCACGTAGTATGCATGGCGATGAAGCCCAACAGGATTGATGTATGTTCCCACTTCATACAGCATCGCGGCGGCGGCAATCCACTCACGACAATCTTTGCTTAGGCCGTGCATGCGGCGCGTCTGGTCAAAAAGAGAAAGCGCCAGCTTGCGCACCTGTTCTGCATTTTCCAGGTCAACTCCATACCGCCGGGCAGTATTTATCAGAACGTCTTGACGGTCAGCTTCAAGTTGACGGTGGGATCGCGTGTGCTGGTCATACTCCGCGGCCATTTGCGCCAGGATTCCGTCGCGCAATCCAAGGGGAGAGTATCGAAAACCCTTGAGCCCGCAAGCAGCGAGCACATGCGCATATACCGCCGCGCCTGCCACAATAATTTGCGCTCTCTTAGGATTGATGCCCTTGACGGCTGCACGCTGACGATCTGTCATTTTAGCCAGCCGTTTGGCAAGCTTTTCCGCAACGGCTACTGATATGCCGCCAGTTCGCGTGAGATGCAAAGCCTGTGCCGCACCAGCAAGTGCTGCTGCCGTTCCGGACGTGGCAATCACCGCACGCACTGCGGTCCGCGTCATTTGGCGCGATGCGTTCGCCGCTTCCTGAACAATGAAGTCATGGAGACGCTTCAGTTCAGGTTTGCTAGGCGGGTCATGATGAATAAACTCCTGCGTCAGCCGGACGGCCCCAAGCGGGAGTGTAACAATTTCTTTAATGTGTCCTTTTTCAGACAGGGTGAGTTCGCAACTGCCCCCGCCCAGGTCGATCAATAACATCCTGGGCG
>JBAVLE010000096.1:0-11284 GCA_049688735.1 Candidatus Angelobacter sp.
CCGTAAGGTCCTGCCAGCCCATTTGCGGGATTATAGCAATTGCCTTGTCCCTGGCCGTCTCCGTTGCCGCCGGATACATCGAAGCCACAGTTGTCGATTGTGCTGCCACAGGTTTCCTTTCCCCTACATGAACTTAGACAACGGTAAGTAGCTGGATGGAACAAGAATCTGGACTTGGGCATTTTGGCGGTTTTGGGAGGAGCGGGAGGATGCCGTTCGGTACCGGGCACCAGGATTGTGGTTTTGGTGGAAAACCATTCTGAAAGTATTTGCATCTCTCAAGTTCTACCAGAGATTCTGAACGCCGGGGGCGCGTCAATGTCTGATCCCATCACCTTTGCTGGTACTCCGCTTGGGGAGTATCGCCATATCTGTGCTTTCTTCCACACACCCGACGAAATGTATCGTGTCCTGATGCCATTCATCCAGGAAGGCTTCAAGCGGGGAGACCGTGGCTTTCACAT
Source organism: Candidatus Angelobacter sp. (assembly GCA_049688735.1). Lineage (GTDB taxonomy): Bacteria > Acidobacteriota > Terriglobia > Terriglobales > Acidobacteriaceae > Angelobacter. The sequence continues at coordinate 465 of JBAVLE010000096.1, forward strand.
CGTCGACGCACGGAATTGGGAAGACCACGTCGGTCGATTACGTGAGGCAGGTATTGAAGCTGACGCAGCTATGGAGCGCGGACAACTCGAGGTCCGCAATTGGCACCAGGCGTATCTCCGTGATGGGCATTTTTCGCAGGATCGAATGCTGGCCCTTATCGAAGAGGTGCTTCAGGCGGGCCCGAAGCAGGGCTATGAAATTACGCGGCTCATGGCACACATGGAGTGGGCGTTGGAAGATATGCCCGGTGTGGATGACTTGGTGGAATATGAGACGCGTTTGAACTACGTGCTGCCGCGTTACAAGGATCCGGTTATATGAACGTACGATTGCGCCAAGTTTGGCGCAGGCGTCGTAATGGATATTATGCGAACGCACCCGATGGTCATTATCGGCGGCGTTCTTCAGTCCAACCCGTTCTTTGTTCCACCGGACGAATTTCTGCTTGAGTTGAGGGAGCGTGGTGCCTACCGGGTCAAAGCAACACCTACTCATGCCTGAACTAGATCGCAACCCCACCCTGGAACCGGAGTCGCGCGAGGCGGTGGTACTGCGCCGCGCCATGCGCGACCTGCTTGCGTTGTGCACCATCCCGGCCGCATGGGTAGGACGAGAACCGGATGCAATTGCCAAGGGTATGGTTGACGTGCTCGTGACTGCGCTGCGTGTGGAATGCGGCTATCTCATGCTGCGCGGCGATCCAGCCAACATCGAGGTCATGCAGGGAGTTGCGCCTCGCGAGGTGCTGGAAAACTTGCGTCTGAAATGCGCAGGAGACCTGCCGCGGGCGCCGCTTGTGCATGAGTTATGCCAAACGCACCGCGCCGCCATTGTACCTATCAGAGTGGCGTCGAGGTCAGGGTTCGTTGCTGCTATTTCGTCGCGCGTTAATTTTCCCACTGAAACGGAATCGATGCTCATGTCGGTGGCGGCGAACCAGGCTGCCATTTCCCTGGAAGCAGCGCATCTTCGCACGGAAGCGGAGTTGGAACGTCGCCGTCTGCAGGAGTTAATGGCACAGGCTCCAGCCGGCATGGGTGTGATGAATGGCCCAGAACACCGTTGGACTTACGTAAACGATTATTACGTCCGAGTCACTGGACGAGCCAGTCCAGCGGACTTCATCGGCAAAACGCTGGAGGAAAGCCTCCCCGAGACCGAGACGCCGGTATTTCGCAAACTGCTCGACGACGTTTATCAAACTGGCAAACCTTACGTTGGGCGGGAGATGAAGGCGACCCTCAATCGAGCGGGACAGACTATCGAGGCGTACTTTGATTTTGTCTATCAAGCCATTCGGAACTCGGCGGGAGAGGTGGAGGGCGTGCTTGTGCATGCCGTTGAAGTTACCGACAAGGTACTGGCGCGAAGAACGATTGCCGAGAGTGAAGAGAGGCTGCGACTGGCTCAGAGTGCCGCCCAGATCGGTACATGGGAATGGGATGCCGCGGACGGCAAAAACAGACTGTCACCCGAGCTTCATCACATGTTTGCCACTAACGCGGAGGATTCTGATCGCGTACGCGTCTGGGCTGAACGAGTGCATCCCGACGATTGGGGGCGAGTCCAGCAGTTGATGCAGGAAGGCTATCGCCAAGGCGAAATGGAATTTGAATACCGCTATCAGAATCCAGAGTCAGGCACACGATGGTTCTATTGCAAAGGCCGCCGAAGCGAGGGTGAGACGCGGATGCTCGGTGTGGTCCAGGATGTGACCGAACGCAAGACGGCGGAAGAAGCAGTACGCGAGAGCGAGGAGGAGTTGAGAATCCTTCAGCGTGTGGGGGCAACTCTGGCATCGGAACTCGAACTGAAGAAACTTGTGCAGGCAGTGACCGACGCTGGGCGTGAGCTCAGCCAGGCGGAGTTCGGCGCTTTCTTTTATAACGACATTGACGCAGCCGGCGAGAAATATTTTCTTTACACCCTTTCCGGCGTTCCCCATGAGGCATTTAGCCGTTTTCCGATGCCGAGGAATACCGGCGTGTTCGGACCCACATTCCGGGGCGAAGGGACGGTTCGCGTAGCGGACATACAGCGGGACCCACGATATGGTAAGAATCCCCCTTACAATGGGATGCCCGCAGGGCATCTTCCGGTTCGCAGCTACCTGGCAGTACCGGTGATCTCAAGATCGGGAGAGGTAATTGGTGGGTTGTTCTACGGTCATTCCCAAGTGGGTATTTTCACGGAACGGGCCGCAAGGCTAGTCGAGGGCATTGCCAAACAGGCTGCAATCGCTATTGACAACGCTCGTCTCTTCGAAACTGCACAGCAAGAGCGCGCCCGTGCTGAAGAGAGCCAAGCACGCCTGCGCGCGATTATTGAAACGACGCCGGAATGTGTGAAATTGGTAGCGGCGGACGGCACTCTTCTCGATATGAACTCGGTGGGCCTTTCGTTAGTGGGCGCGGATTGCTTGAATGACGTCGTTGGCAGGAGCATCTACGATGTTATCGCCGAGGAGGACCGTGAACGGTTCCGCGACTTCAACGAAAAGGTCTGTAGGGGGCAACAAGGAACGCTTGAGTTCGACATTATCGGGTTGAAGGGCGTTCGCCGGCACATGCAGAGTCATGCCGCTCCCCTCCGGCACGAGAATGGGGAGACAATTCAACTGGCGGTTACCCGCGACATCACCGAACGTAAGCGGGCGGAAGAAGCCTTGCGGCGCAGTGAAGAGGAGTTTCGTGCGCTCGCCAACGCCGTTCCGCAGCTGGTTTGGATGGCTAACCCCGACGGATGGATCTTTTGGTATAACGAGCAGTGGTACCAATATACGGGCAGCACACCAGAACAAATGGCGGGTTGGGGCTGGCAGTCGGTGCATAATCCCGATACCTTGCCGTCTGTTTTAAGCCGATGGAAACATTCGATCGCAAGCGGTGAGCCGTTCGAGATGACGTTCCCTCTTCGCGGCTCTGACGGGGTATTTAAACCTTTCCTTACGCGGGTTGTGCCCGTACGTGACCAGCAAGGGACAATTACTCGATGGTTTGGAACGAATACGGACGTAACCTCGGAGGTCAGCGCGAGAGAAGAGCTGCGAGCTAATCAGGGCAGACTACAGACCGCGTTGGTTGCATCGCAACGTCTGGCCGCAATTGTCGAGTCCTCCGATGACGCGATCATCAGCAAGAATCTGAATGGTATTGTGACCAGCTGGAACCACTGCGCGGAAAGCATATTCGGGTACAAAGCGGAGGAGATAATTGGCAAGCCCATCACGACCATCATCCCTCCGGAGTTGCAGGATGACGAGCGGCGCATTCTGGCGACAATGGCGCGCGGAGAACGGATCGAACACTTTGAAACGGTACGAATGAAAAAGAGCGGCGAGCTCATTGACGTTTCTCTGACCATTTCACCCATTAAAGATGAGCAGGGTAGAGTGATAGGGGCGGCCAAAATTGCACGTGACATTACGCAACGGAAGAGAACGGAAAAGGCACTGCAACTGACTGAGAAGCTGGCTTCCGTTGGTCGGCTTGCCGCCACGGTGGCCCATGAACTGAATAATCCACTTGAAGCGGTTACGAACTTCATTTTCCTTGCCCAAACTTCAGAAAACCTGCCGGAAACGACGAAGGAGTACCTTACTTTAGCTGACCGAGAGCTTGAGCGGGTGAGCCATATTGCCCAACAGACCCTCGGGTTTTATCGAGATACGTCTGCCCGCAGCTTAGTGGACATCCGTGAGTCACTGGATGACGTACTACGGGTCTTTGAGAGTAAACTTCGTTACAAATCACTTAAGGCCGACACCAAGACCGAGCCAGGATTGAAGATCGAAGCACTTGGCGGCGAAGTGCGCCAGGTCTTTTCCAATCTGATATCCAATGCCATTGATGCCTCCCCAAGCCAGGGTGCGATCAAAATACACGCCAAGACTGTTCTCAAGTGCAGCGAGCCGTACGCGCAGATAACGTTTGCAGATCGGGGAACCGGGATCCCTGATGAGTTGAAGAGAAACATCTTCAACCCATTCTTCACGACCAAGAGCGATGTGGGAACCGGGCTGGGACTTTGGGTCTCCAAGAGTTTGGTTGAGAAGCATGGTGGCCGGATAGCGTTCCGCAGCACCTACGGCAAGGGAACTGTGTTTACTCTGCAATTCCCGTTGCGCGCATCCCAGCACCAGAAGGAGCACCAACGTGCGACTGCATGACAATTGGAGTGCGGGTAGTCAGATAGCAGTTGCGGCGCTGCATCTGTTCTCGGGAAAGATACCTGTTCCAGGTGCCCCGAAAGATTCTTCCACTCTTATCCGGGACTTATCCAGGAAACAGCGGGTCCTGGTAGTGGATGATGAACAATTGATTGCCGAAAGCCTGAGAGACATTCTCACGCAGGCAGGATTTGATGCAGTATCTGCATTGAGCGGAACAGAAGGGATAGAGCTGGCAGAGCAGATTTGTCCGGACATTGTGATCAGCGATGTAATCATGCCTGATCTTGATGGGGTGCAAACGGCTATCAGGATCCGGCGCGCCTGCCCGAATGCCCGAATCCTATTGTTCTCTGGACAAGCTGCAACCTCAGAAATACTGGGAAGAGCGAGAGCAGAGGGGCACGATTTTGATCTTCTGCCCAAACCCATCCATCCCGCCCGATTACTAGCAGTTATTCGCCAGATGCTGTGAGGGTAGTAATATACTTCGCAAAATGAACTGAATTCGCTCCTTTTTTCGTTGTGTTTCAATTGGGTGTGCGTTTTATAAACAGAAACCTTCTTTCGCTCTTTTTCTCTTGGGCTTCTCGCTTGAGCAGATTGTTTCTCTGGGGATGAATAGGTGCAACATTGCTCTGTGATTAGGGACAATTGTCGCGCATACCTGTACTTTTCCCTTTACATTCGCTTCAAATTCCGCTATTCTCCGTAGGCTGATTCGCTATATGTTCGTCTGATAACACGCTAGAAGTCAATTACAGATTTGCAGATTGGCAAAGGCGAAAGGATCCAACGTGATTCGAGGGCGAAATGAGGCGGAAAAGGGAGGTCGACCGTTCGGTGACCGTTCGGTCGAATGAGAGTTCTCCTTTGTTTGCAACAAAAGTCTTACCCCCTGGGTGGGCTATGTAGGGGAAAGCGGTACTTAGTAATTGGTTATTTAGCCAAAGGCCAAAAGAAAAAAAATCAGCCCTTAGCCATTGGCTCTTAGCTCAAACCAAAAGCAACCCCAAGGCCGGAGACGGTTTGGAAGGAGCAGTTATGCAGGCAGCATATGAAACTTCGGATGGTTTTGGCTTTAGAGAGGGCGAAAATTCCCTGGGAATGGACGCGGAAGAGCAGGAAATGTGGCGGGTGGCGAAGGGCAGATATCCGGAGACGCGTGTAGTGCTGGAGCGTCGGGATGCGCGCCGACTGAAGGAACACAATGAACGCGAGAAAGAACGGGAGAAGCAGGCGTGGGCCCGGACCGAGGCAGGGCAGTTGCTGAAGAAGCTGGGCGAGTGCTTTGCGGAGTATCGAGATTGCGTGGAGAAAGAGCCTGAATTGGAGCAGAAAGGGCTGGAATACGACGCGATTAACCAGAAAATCTTCAACAAAATGAAGAGCACAATTGAGCGGGCGAACAATGCGCCACGATGCCGGTATGAAAAGCCCGATGGACGAGGATGCCGTGCGCCGCGCGTGAGGGGCAAGAAGTATTGCCACATGCACCTGATGCTGGAAGATGCGCGTCCGGAGAAGATCAAGCTGCCGAGCCTGGGCGATGCAAACGCGATACAGGCGGCTATCGCGAAGGGAGCGCAGGCGGTGGTGGATGGCAAGCTGGACCAGAGACAGGCAGGAGTCCTTGGGTATTATCTGCAACTGGCGTTGAGCAATATTAAGCATGTGGACTTTGAAGAAGGCTGGGAGCCGGAGATCTAGACCTTATCGGGATTTGCGCGGATAAACAATTCCGGCGATCTTGCGATCCTTCAATTAAACATTCCGCGCACGAAGACTTGGCCCTATAAAGGCCTTTGAAACAGACTTGCAGGAGGGTTGGTACAACTATTATGAGCAGGTTGCGAGAGCAAAATACGCCAACACTCGCACTGCTAATTTTAATCCGGGCCAAGCTCTGCCTTCTGGTCCCGCGCGATTACGGCAATCACGGCGATCCTCCAATCTCTTTTGCTACCATACTCTGTTCCCCATGCTTCGCTATATTTCAACCCGCCTGCTTTACATGGTCCCGGTTATCTGGCTTGTGGTTTCGGTGGTTTTTTTGCTGATCCATCTTGTTCCCGGAGATCCCATTCAGCAGATGCTGGGTGAAGGTGCGGCCAGCGCCGATGTTGAAGCTGCCCGCCACGCTTATGGACTTGATGTCCCGCTGCCGCGGCAATATGTGAATTACTGGAAAGGAGTGCTGCGCGGAGACCTTGGCCGCTCTCTCCGTTTTGATCAGCCGGTTACAGGCGTAATACTCCAGCGTTATCCCAAGACGATTCTTTTAACCGTAGCTTCCATGATTGTCGCTCTGCTCATCTCTATTCCCGCAGGCGTTCGCTCTGCGCGCCGCCGCAATCGCTGGGACGACCGCCTGCTCAGCTTTGTGAGCCTTTGGGGACTCTCGTTCCCCAACTTCGCGCTGGGGCCAATCTTGATTTTGTTTTTTGCCATCCGTCTGGGGTTGCTGCCGGTCTCCGGCTACGGCACCTTCGCGCATCTGATCTTGCCGGCGATCACCATGGGCGGCGCGCTGGCTGCGATTCTTACCCGCATGGTCCGCACAGCCATGCTGGAAGAACTTGGGCAGGACTACATTCGGACGGCGCGGGCCAAAGGATTGTCAGAAAATGTGGTTGTGTATAAACACGCGCTGCGTAATGCACTGGTACCTGTATTGACCGTAGTAGGACTTCAGTTCGGTGCGTTGCTTGCGGGAGCCATTGTGACGGAAACGATCTTTTCCTGGCCCGGCATCGGAAGACTTACTATCAGCGCCATCAGTAGCCGCGACTATTACCTTGTCCAGGGCTGCATTCTGATGATCGGGCTTACGTATGTAGCGGTGAACTTCTTCACCGATTTTTTGTATTCGCTGGCGAACCCAAGGATTCGACAGTAGTTTGAGCCGTTCTGCAGGCGTGACCGAAGCGAGAAATTCACGAGCCGTATCAAGGAAGCTTTATGGTCAGGATGCTGTTGCAGATGCGGCAAATCGAGTTCTCATGGTTTTTCGCGATTCGCGTAAACGCGGCTGAGTTACGAAGCTCCGATCGCGCGCGATTTGCAAACTACATGATCGGCTTCCACGTCCTGCATTCTCCTACAGTGACTGGAGCGCCCACGGAACCAGCGCGCCGGCGGATGATGGCGTCAGTCGTGGAGCAGTAGCTCTTGGCGTCCGCAGTTTCATTCACTGGCATTGCCGTGACAACGTAGTTCTGGCAACGGCCCTGCAGGCAGGTGGACCGGATACTGAAGCGATAGCCGTTCTTCTCGCACCATGCCCCCGCGGTGCAATTTGCGGCGCCGAGTTGGGCGTCCAGCAGGCAGGCATGCTCCGCGTTCACATTCGCTCCGGAGCAGTCGCCTGTTCCCGGACCAAGCGCAGCCAGGCTGGGCGCATAGCCTTTATCGGGATACGTCACGTTGTATGTGATCTGGGCTGTATTGACGGTGCGGAGCGTGGCAGGTGCCGAGGATACATACGTTTCGTTGCGCGATCTCAGCAGGTTAGGGATAACAATTGCCGCCGCGATCAACCCAACGCTCGTGCCGCTGGCAATGTTGTTGTTGGCAGTTCCGCGAATGCTGGTTTCATCGGCGTAGCCATACATGAGCGTTGTGGCGGGTTTGCTGGTGCTGAGCGCCTTGGAAAAAATCGCAGCCGTATCCGGCGACAGACGTTGTGCAATGGCCGAGAGGAACGGTCCGGAATTCTGGTAGGCCATCATGGACGCCCTTGGCGGCTGCCCTTGCGCAGTCACCTGGCTCGAGTGCGCCAGCGATGTTCCGTTGCGATGCACGCGCAACGCTTCCTGCGCCTGCTCGCGAGTGGTGGCGACGATAAGGTAGCCATCCAGGAAGAAGTAGTTAATTTCCATGCCTGGCCCGCTCGCAGAAGGAGTGCTCAGCGAATAGAACGTCACGCCGTCTTCTATGCGCTCTTGGGGTTGCATGGGAGACTGCGCCAGCAACCGCTTCAACGTCTGCTGCAATCCAACTGGGTCAGAAACACCCAGAATGACTTTGAAGTTTGGCGGTTCCATCACCATGTGCCCAGAGTTCCCGCCGCTTGCGGGTGGGACCGGCGGCGTTTGCATCTCAAATCCAATTTCTCCGCTCAGCTTGCTCAGGAGATCTTGTTTCAGGTTAACCTTGAAGTTCGCCTCCATCTGGGGAAGCATTGCCGTTGCGTTCGGCCCGGCAAGCTCAACGATGTCGTCATAAATTTGCGTGAGAGGCTTCAGCCTGAAGGCCTCTGCCACATACGATGTCGGCGACATAAATCCAAGCGATCCCAGCGGCGCGGGCGCTGCAATCCACGATGCAATACTGCGGCGCGGGCCATTGAACACAAGTTCCATCTGCGTGGTTGCGTTCTTTCCGGCGAGCTTACTGTCCATCACGGCATATTTCATGTCAGAAAAGCCGCTCTTCTCCAGCATCGTCCTTGCCTGCGGCGGATTTTGCGGCACCAGCGTCAGCAGGTTTTGCAAATCAGCGCCCAGGATTGTACTCGTGCCGCTCTGGTATGCCTGCATCAGTCGCTTTCCCATCACACCTGCTGCAAACGCGCCCGGACCGCCGTCGAGCTGCCCGTCATACTTGCGTAGAGTCGCGGTGTTGAAGCCGACCACGACCACGTCCTGGCGAACCAGCACGATCGGCCCCTGCCCCGGCCCGTCGGTTGCCGAAACCAGTTGCTGCTGGTCCAGAACACGCAGCGGCTCCTTCGCCTTCGCCAGAAATTCCTTCAATCCCGGCTTGCGCACCTCTGCGATCATCACGCCGCTCGGCTCGCTGCCTTTGAAGCTGCCGGTGAGAACAACTTCATCGCCCAGATACTCTGACACTTCATAGAGTTTCTGGAGCGCATCTTCCAACTTTGGCTCGTCTTTCTCGAGCTTGTTTTTGCGGATGAAATCCTGCAACGCCGGGCTGTTCCGCAGCTCATCTTGGAAGATTTGTTGTGCCTCATGCAGCGTCTGCCCGTAATTAGGGAATGCGGCATAAAAACCTGTTGACTCAGAAAGGCGAGGCAGAATCCGGCTCTGCGTCCGTGGGCCCGGATATTGCAGTTCGGTGCTAAGCCTTTGGCTCAAATGCTCCACCGCCTTCATAAATTCGGGGTCCTTCAGCGCCTCCTGCAGCCAAGCCATGTCGTCAGGCTTGTGAGTCGATGGTTTCTTGGTGGTCGAAGGAGAAGGGGTCGAAGGAGAAGCGCGTTTGGCTCCGCTCTGCGGAGCTTTGGCCGGGGCCTTCGTCTGGCCCGGAGCAGTAATCGGCGCAATTGCAAGGAGCACGGTGACGAAAACAGCGGCGAAAAGCCTAGACTTTCGTAGCTTGTTAGAATGCAGCGAACCGGAGCGAAGCATTGGCTCTCCTTAGGTTTCTCATAAGCGAAGGGGGAACGCTAAAGATAATATTGTTCAGTCAAATTTACGAGAAATATTTCTATAAAGTTCAACCAAGGTGCAATATTCAGCATTGAACGAATGATGATAGGCAGGGCGATGAATCCGGGCATCCACAGATACCACGAAGCAAACTTATTACTACCGAACTTCAAGTCGATGTAAGCTTCCCTGAATTCCTGTTGCGCTGATCTCCAGCTTACCCACACTTATCGGTAGACTAAACCGGCGCGGTCCCGCGCTGCCCGGATTGAAATAGAGCACGCCGTCCTTCACCTCTTGTGTCGGCTTGTGGGAGTGCCCGCTGATCACCGCTGCAAAACCGGCCGCTTTGGGATTCAGGTCCAGCGTGTTCGCGTCATGGATCACGTAGATGTGAAGGCCCTCAAGTTCCACCACCTCAGTCTCCGCAAATCGATGCGCCCATGCCGGCGTATCCACATTGCCGCGGATTGCCGTTACGGGCGCAATCTTCTCCAGTTCTGGAATAATTTCCGGCGCGCCGATATCGCCCGCATGAATGATGTGCTCTGATCCGCGTAGCAGTTCCACCGCCTCCGGACGAAGCAGACCGTGAGTATCCGAGATTACTCCAATGATCACTTGCGACCTCTTATCTTCTCAGAATTCTTCTCCGTGTCTCCGTGCCTCCGTGGTGAGATTTTTAGATGCCTGCTTCAATCCTCGATCTCGGGTCCATGTAATCCCGCAGCGCGTCGCCAATAAAATTAAATGACAGCACTGCCAGCATCACGGCCAGAGCAGGGAAGAGCACCAGATGCGGCGCGTCAAACAGATGTGCGCGGCCGTCATTCAGCATCGATCCCCAGCTTGCCGTCGGCGGCGGAACGCCCAGCCCCAGAAAGCTCATCGTCGCTTCTGCAAGCACGGCTCCGGCCATTCCAATTGCCGCCTGTACGATTACGGGCTGAATAATGTTGGGCAAAATGTGTCGCGTAACAATGCGCCAGTCACTTGCGCCCAGGGCCCGCGCCGCCTCCACAAACTCTTTTTCCTTAACCGACAGCACTTGTGCGCGCACCAGTCGGGCGTAACCCACCCATCCGCCAATGCAGAGCGCCAAAATCAGGTTAAAGATTCCCGGTCCCAGAAATGCTACAAAGGCGATCGCCAGCAAAATGCCTGGAAAAGAGAGAAACGCATTCATTAGTATGACGTTGAAAAACTTGTCGGAAAATCCACCATAATAGCCGGCAATCGATCCCAAAATCAGCCC
>JBAVLE010000097.1:0-24796 GCA_049688735.1 Candidatus Angelobacter sp.
AGCTTATGGAGACTGACGGCTACCACGAATGAGCTAATGATCTAATTTTTTCGTCCAGGCTGGTCTTTGGGAGCTATCTAGATCTCCATCCCACGAGGACAACAAACGGCCAGTTCGAAGATCGTGCAACTCGCAATGTGAGTTGGTTTCACCGTGCGTAGGACCGATATGATACGCAGCCTGTTCAGCGCCGTGATCGAAAGCCCAGCTCCAAAATACCTGATCGGCGGTAAAGCTGCGGATTATTCGTCCATCGCGCCACACGACGAGTTTACCCGCGACTGGCGAACCACCGTCTGGGTCCTTGAACAAAACAAGCCAACCTGCCGTTCGATTGTCCTCGGCCACTTTGATCGCACTGATGCCCACCTGGGTGCGCTCTGGAGCGATGATGGTGTCTCTGCCGCTTGCGGATATAACATGAACGTTATTTCGAGTATCCGCGTAGACTCGTAGAGCGGGACCTTGTGCGAACATCGTCGGCACTGATAAGAGGACGGACAACAATGAGACGACCGCCGTTACGGTCCGGGTTCTAATCATTTGGCTGTTCCGTCGGCAACCGCGGACACAGACCGATCCGTCAAGTTGATTCGGACGCTGTTTCCCCAGCGTGTTTTGTGGATCAGTTGGCGATCATCTGATGAGAAGATGAATGATCCGTCGGCGAACCACTGCGGCGATTCGTCGGTCCACATTGTTCCGCGCGAGGGCAGCTCGCTGGTTGGCCAGAACTCTTTGAGTGAAAGTCCCTTTACAAAGACGCCTAGGTTAGTCGAACTTGCGCCTTTGCTCGCCGAATGGTCACATCGGTATATCTCAAGCACGTGATCATTCGCCGATATGAACCCTGTCTGCAGCAACAAAAGGAACTCGCCATCATCACTAATCAATGGAACTGGACACCCCTGCATACTGTGCAACTGTTCCGGACGCACGACAATGCTCCAACGCGCCCAATTGGTCCAGTAAGTTGCCGGTGTGCTCAATTTGTCCTTAGCATTGATAAATCTTTCCCTCGGAAATACCTGGAACGATATTGATTTAACTTCTGTATTGTTTTCGCTTCCTGGCTTCATCACAGCGTCTGCTAGTACCAGGAATTGGCCGTTGCTGGACATGGCCGCCCTCGGGCACGGGAAGGCCGCTCCAGCCACCGCAGGCAAGAAAGCAGCAGGAACCAGAAAGCAGCAGGTACAAGCTAGCGGAATTCGCCGCATAGATCTAGCTCCTTTGACTACATTGTAAGGTGGGCTCCCTGTCAGTTGCGCCGGCAAACGGAGCAGCACAGTTGTAATTCTGCTTCTAAGCTTCCCAAAAGCCAACACCATTCTTGTTCGAAGGATTAAAAGCTGGAGGCCGGTACAGCTCAGTCGAAGCCGAACCATGGAGGTATCTGCGTGGCGAAAGGCGGCCGTCGTATCTTCTCTGTGCAACTGGCGTCCAGGTTCTCGGCCGACCCATCCTTGATGAACCTGGTAAAAATATCGCGGAGACAGTTACCCTCGAATTGATGCCCCAGATACCTGATCTTGATTTGTCGCCCGTTCGGTAGGAACTTAAGCGCGCTCTCGCCGAACCAGGTTGGACTTGAGCCATCCACTTCGCCGGAGATCATCAATACCGGTAAATCAGACTTCACCGGCTCCAGGTAGCTGGAATCGATATTGCCTTTAGGCCAATCCTTGCAGGCGGTAATGTGGCGTTGCACGCGCTCGGGACCGACGTAGGTATTCCGGGTCTCATCCGCAAGATCTTTCTCGGTGATAAACGGCACGCCTTCAGAACATGTAATGGTGAAATAAACACCGCGCGCCACCTCTGCGCCGGGGCTGAGATGGACGGCCGCCTCCTCGAATGGTACGTAATCATTCTCATAAGCCTGATGAATAATCTTTGGCACAAACTGCTGCGAGAAAGTCGAATACACGGCCAGGCGAATTCCTTCCACAAAGCTTGAACGCGCTAACTTCACCTGCATGTGTTCCTTGCTTACGGGATCGATCATCTCCACTGGCACCGGGCCGTGATTGAAGCGGGAAAGCACCACGCCAAACTCATCCTTCAGGAAGGGAAATGTGTTGTGGCAGGTTTTGTCGGCAGTGCAATCGGCAAATAGCAGGTCCATGGCGTGCTGTGCGCTGCGGGGAAAAAGCAGCGGCTGTTTCATATTCGGAGTCACCACGCCAACCAGCACTGCTGAACGCACGTGTTCTGGATGCTGCCGGATGTACACCTGTGAGGCAATCGTGCCGTAAGAAAGACCTACCAGATCAATCTTGTTGTAACCCAGAGCGGCGCGTACTTCGTCCAGATCGTCCATGGCGATGGGCGTTGTGTAAAGCCGCAGGTCTGCATGCTCCTGCAATTTTTCGCGGCAGGCGCGCACTTTGTCCGGCGGCAGAATGTCGCCAAAAAAACTGGTGAGATCTTTTGCATCGTCGGCTATGTCACAAGTGAGAGGATTCGATTCGCCCGTGCCTCGTTGGTCCACAAAGACCAAATCATGGTCCTGCCGAACCGGCTTAAGAATCTCGTTGGCCAGCTCGACCAAGGCTGTTGCAGGGGCGCCAGGGCCGCCATGCAGAGGGAATACGGCATCAGGCACCGGCTTGTTGCCCAGTGATTTCAGCACCACAATCTTGAGCTTGATGATGCGGCCGGATTTTGCCGCGCGGTCCTCAAAAACTTCATAGGTACCACAACGTACATCGCCCTTTACGCCCGGCAATTCGCAACGACGAAGTGAAAGGCCCAATGAATACGAGCTTGCGGCTGCACTAGAGCGCCCTGACGAGCAGGAAATCGAGACGGCGAGGGATGTCCAGCCAAGCAGCACGCTGGCAGCAGCGATGATCCTTTTCTTATCCATCGCTCTCGTTTTGCATTCAAATTTCACCATTGGAAGTATCAGACACCACAGACCGATGGCTTGGCAACGAGTATCTCGCGGTTTATTTGCGAAATTTGCGTCAGGTTTTTGCTCTTGCGGAAAACCTCTGGAAAACTCGTCCCAAACCCCGGCAAATCTGCGTTGACCTGCAACCCTGAATCCGTGACAATCGCCTTTCATGTTTTTCTATCTCGCAGGCTCTATCGAGTACTCTCCTGATCTCGGCAAAGGCTGGCGCGCAGTGATTACTCCGGTGCTCAAATCGCTGGGACATGAGGTTTACGATCCCGCTGAAGATGAGGTTAAGAACCTGACCGCCGTCGAGGCCACTGAGTTCCGCACCTGGAAGCAGAGCGATCTCAGCCGCTTCCGCCGGACCATCCAGAAGATCATCGCCTATGATCTTGACCTGATCGAGCACCAGTGTGACGCGATTGTCTGTTACTGGGACCAATACGCCGGACGCGGCGCTGGCACACAGGGCGAGCTGACGTTCGCGCATCGCATGGGAATTCCCGTCTATTTGATCTGCGGGATGCCGGTGGAACAAATCAGCGGATGGCTGCTGGGCTGCGCCACGGAAATTTTTTTGAGTTTTGAAGAATTCAATGAGTTTGTGCAGCGCAAGCTGGCTATCGCGGCTACGCATTAGGAAGTTACTGAATCTTGCGCTACTAACAAGGATTTTGGGACGCGCGAGAAACACGACGTAGAGACGTAGCACCGCTACGTCTCGCAGCTAGGAGCTATTTTTCAATGAATGCAATGCGGGGAAACCTGGGCTGGATTGAAGTGATCTGTGGGCCAATGTTCAGCGGCAAGAGTGAAGAGCTGATCCGCCGTCTGCGTCGCGCGGAGATCGCGCGCCAGCGTGTGCAGATTTTCAAGCCCATTATTGACCAGCGCTACGCCAGTGACCAGATCGTCTCCCATGATGACGGACGCATCCACGCCGAGGCAGTCAGCAATGCGATGGAAGTCCAGGCCAAACTCGACGTGCGGACAGAAGTCATCGGCATTGATGAAGCGCAATTTCTGGGCGAAGCCATGATCGACTTCGTCGTCCGCCTGGCCGATATGGGCAAGCGCATCGTCATTGCCGGGCTCGACACCGACTATCTCGGTCGCCCCTTCCATCCCATGCCTGAGCTGCTTGCCGTAGCCGACGAGATCACCAAGACACTTTCCATCTGCATGCAATGTGGCAATCCTGCCAAGCACACGCAGCGGCTGATCGCCAATGAAGACTTGATCGTGGTAGGAGCTGCCGGAATGTATGAGGCCCGCTGCCGCCGCTGCTTTGAACCGGACCTTGCCGCTCTGGAAACAAACAAGAAAAAACAAATGGAATTGGTGACTCCGGTAGGGAGGAGTAGCTAACGAATAGCAACTGGCGATTAGCCAAACTAGAATCAAAGCCTGTATCCATCCATGCGGCAGAGGGCAAGCGGTGCCGCTGAATCGGCCAGTTTCAAGCGTCCCTGTCGAGCCTGTGAACTTCTGCGAGATATCTAAGTCCATGAACTGCCATTCCGAGCGCCGCTCTTGCGCGGGGATCGGGTCCGCTGATGTATGCCTTCACCAGTTTCTTACTCGTCATTGACCGATGCATGAGCATCGCGAGCGCGAATCGAAATACCCCGAAGACGTGTGCAGTACTGATTCAGGAAATTCTCAGCGAAGTTCGAAATATTAGACGTTGCAAAAAGCAAAAGACACACCTTATTCGACTCTGTAATCCACCCTTTCCGCCTGCCGCATCTAATTTTGATTGAAATCGATTGTGCCAGGAGGCAAGGTGGATCACAAAGCCCCGGAGACTCTAAACAAAGCCACTACAAATAAAGAGACGCAGCAGGAGCAGCCGATCTATCGCTGGTCCATCAGCCGACGTGAGTTTGTGTCCACGGCCGGCCTTTTCGCCGGAGGCGCTGTCATGGGCTTTCCTATTCGCGGCAGCGGCGCCACAGCCATAGAAGTTGAACAGTCCGCAGCCGAAGCCGGCGCTATCCCGCTGCAACTCACCGTAAATGGAAAGCAGCAGCAGCTCACGATTGATCCGCGCACCAGGCTGCTTGATCTTCTGCGCGAGAAGCTCCAACTCACCGGCACCAAGAAAGGTTGCGATCACGGACAGTGTGGCGCATGCACCGTCTTAGCCAATGGGCGTCGCATTAATAGTTGCCTCTCGCTCGCCGTCACGCATGAAGGCGATCAGATCACCACAATAGAAGGTTTGGCGCAGGGCGATCAGCTGGATCCGGTGCAGGTGGCGTTCCTGGAGCATGACGGGTTCCAGTGCGGCTACTGCACGCCGGGACAGATTTGCTCCGCCGTCGCGCTTTTGCAGGAGGCCAGGCGAGGCGACGCCAGCTACGTCACCGCTGACTTGCGAAAAATCGGGACCGCCAATCTCAATCCCAATGAAATTCGCGAGCGCATGAGCGGTAACATCTGCCGTTGCGGCGCGTATCCGGGAATCGTGGCGGCAATTCAGGAAGTTCATTCATCTGAGAAACGCGGAGGAGCGGAGAAGAGCTAGGAAGATTTCCTTTTCCTCTATCCCCACCATTGCTCGGTTGAGAGATTTTCGTTTTTAAGGGTCTGGATTTCAATTTCGGCGATTTTTGGCAATGCTGGCAATTTTGGCAATTCACTTGTGCGGAGAAGATCTAGTCTCGAAATAGACATAGACACATGTGAGATCACCAAGGAAGTAAATCATGAACTCTTTTGAATATAAGCGGGCGGAGCAGGAGCAGGCTGCGATCGAAGCGATTGCAGGCGGCAAAGACGCAAAGTTTCTGGCCGGCGGCACCAACCTGATTGACCTGATGAAGAACGGCGTGCAGACCCCTTCGCGCCTGGTGGATATCAATCGCGTCCCGCTGACCAACATTGAAGCCATTCCCAGCGGCGGCTTGCGGCTGGGCGCACTGGCCCGCAATAGTGACACGGCCAACCATCCGCTGGTGCGCAAGAATTATCCTCTGCTCTCGCAGGCCATTCTCTCCGGCGCTTCACCGCAGTTGCGCAACCTTGCTACAAATGGCGGCAACCTCCTGCAGCGGACGCGCTGCCCTTACTTCATGGATCCGGCGTTTCCCAAGTGCAATAAGCGATCTCCGGGTAGCGGTTGCGGTGCGCGCGAAGGCATTCATCGCCGCCACGCAATCTTTGGTGCAAGCGAGCAATGCATTGCCGTGCATCCGTCTGATATGGCAGTAGCTCTGGCCGCGCTCGGCGCATCGGTTCGCGTGCGCGGACAAAAAGGCGAGCGCGTGATTTCGATTGCTGAATTCCATCGGCTGCCGGGAACCACGCCGCAGATTGATACCAATCTTCAGCCCGACGAGCTGATTCTCTCCATCGACCTGCCGCAATCTCCTTACGCGGCTCACTCTCATTACTTAAAGATCCGTGACCGCGCCAGCTATGACTTTGCTTTGGTCTCTGTAGCTGCCGCGCTGGAAATGCAGAAGGCAGTAATTCATTCTGCCCGACTTGCGCTCGGCGGCGTGGCGCATAAACCGTGGCGAGCAGAAAAGGCCGAAGCAGTGCTGGCCGGCAAGCAGCCAAACGCGGCAGCCTTTGAAGCCGCAGCCGCTGAAGCTCTCAATGGCGCACAGCCGTTAGAGCAGAACACATACAAAGTTGAGCTGGCCAAGCGCGCGATTGTTCGCGCGCTCACGCTGGCAGGAGGTGCGGCATGAGCATTGTTGGATCGCCCCTAACTCGTGTTGACGGCAAACAGAAAGTCACCGGGACGGCAAAGTACAGCGCCGAATTTGAAATCCCACAGCTTGCTTACGCCGTAATGGTCACCAGCACAATTCCCAGCGGCCAGGTCGCGGGCATGGATACCTCAGCCGCGGAGAAAGTTCCGGGCGTGCTTGCCGTGATTACGCCGCGCAACGCGCAACGCCTGTCCGGCGCAGAGCGCCGCATCACCGTCTTGCAGGATACAAACGTTTATTACCAGAACCAGCCTATTGCGGTTGTTGTTGCAGAGACCCTGGAGCAGGCGCATCACGCGGCCCAACTGGTCCGCACACGCTATGACGCCAAACCGGCCAAGCTCGACTTTGAAGCGGGCTTTCCGCAATCGTATCCCGGAGAGCACAACGGGGAGCCAGGCGATGCCGGATGGGGCGACGTAAATGCAGGGCTGGCGCAGGCCGAAGTGAAAGTTGAAGAGACCTATACCACGCCCATTCATCACCACAATCCCATGGAGATGCACGCCGCAATCGCGCAATGGGATGGTGACAAGCTTACCCTGCATGACTCAACGCAAACCGTGATGAATCGGCGCAGCTACATGGCAAAAATGTTCGGCATTCCTGAAGAGAATGTGCGCGTGATTGCTCTCTTCGTCGGCGGAGGCTTTGGCTCTAAAGGCCAGACCTGGGCGCCTGTGGTGCTTGCTGCGCTGGCGGCTAAGCAGGTAAAGCGTCCGGTGAAATTGATGACGGAGCGTCCACAGATGTTTGGCATGGTCGGCTCGCGTCCGCGTACGCACCAGAAGTTGAGCCTTGGGGCTACCCGCGACGGCAAACTTACCGCCATCCGGCATGAAGTGCATGCGCACACTTCCATGATTGAGGATTACCTTGAGTCCTCAGCATTTGCCACGCGCGTAATGTATGACTGCGCCAATGTCCAGACGATTCATCGCCTGGTGCAGATGAACCTGGGCACGCCGACCTATGACCGCGCTCCCGGAGTTGCTACCGGAACTTATGCGCTTGAAGTCGCCATGGACGAGCTTGCTTACAAGCTCAAGATGGACCCGCTGGAACTGCGGCTCAAGAATTATGCTGAGGTCGATCCCGGCACAAAGAACCCATTTACTGAAAAAAGCCTGCGAGAGTGTTACAAGCGCGCATCAGAAAAGTTTGGCTGGGCCAAACGCAATCCCGATCCGCGCTCCATGCGTGATGGCGACTTGCTCGTCGGCTGGGGCATGGCCACGGAAACTTATCCCGCGCGGCGTCTGCCGTGTAGCGCTCTCGTCCAGTTCCAGCCTGATGGACGGGTCCTTGTCGCCGCCGCTACTCAGGAAATCGGGACCGGCATTTATACCATCATGACGCAGGTTGCCGCGGATGCGTTGGGTGTTCCGCCATCGCTCATCGATGTAAAAATTGGTGACACTACTTTGCCGCCTGCGCCCATCTCTGCCGGCTCCATGTCCACGGCAAGCGTTACCCCCGCCGTCCATGATGCAGCCATGCAAGCCCGCAACAATTTGCTTTCACTTGCCGGGTTAGACCCGCAATCGCCGGTGCACGGCGTGGCGGCTGATCAGATCGAAATTAATGACCGAAAGATTTCAGCGAAATCGTCTCCCGGCAAGTCGGAACATATCCGCGCATTGCTGGCTCGCCATGGTAATCAGCCAGTGGAAGGTAAAGCCAGCCTCAAACCGGATCTCGACACCAAGAAGTTTTCGTCACATTCTTTTGGCGCTGTCTTTGCTGAAGTTGCTGTTGATCCGCTCACCG
Organism: Candidatus Angelobacter sp.; assembly: GCA_049688735.1. Lineage (GTDB taxonomy): Bacteria > Acidobacteriota > Terriglobia > Terriglobales > Acidobacteriaceae > Angelobacter. The sequence continues at coordinate 8,401 of JBAVLE010000097.1, forward strand.
TCATGCCGCGTGTGCGGCGTGTTGTCGCCGTCTATGATGTCGGCAAAATCATCAATTCCAAAACCGCACAGAGCCAGTTTATCGGCGGCATTGTGTGGGGTGTAAGCCTGGCCCTCTTTGAAGACACGCAAATGGATCCCGCCACTGGCCGCTTTACTAACGCCAATCTGTCTGAATATCACGTGCCGGTGAATCTTGATATCGGCGAAATCGACGTTTCAGCCGTTGATATTCCTGACACCAAGCTGGATTCCATGGGCGCGCGCGGCATTGGCGAAATCGGCATCACCGGCACTGGAGCAGCCATTGCCAACGCAATCTTTCATGCCACGGGCAAGCGCGTGCGTGATCTGCCGATTACGCCGGACAAATTGCTCTGAAGCGGGCAGCCTTGGGATCGCGCATTGGGTGCATCGCTGTAGTAACCGCCTTTGGCTGCTCCAATGTGAGACACTTATGGCTGATGGCCAAGTGGAAGCAATACGAACTATGGGCGCAGACCTCCGCCAACAAATGGGAGATTGTGGGTTTGTTCCCCAGCACCGAGTTAGCGACGGTTGTGGCCAACGCCCGCGCCGCGCGTACCCGCCTGATTGAAGTTCTTTATGACGGCCCGAAGATGATGGGGCAGGAGATCATCGCTGAATTGGGCACCACGCGCAAAGAATAGTGCAGGCCTTTTCCAAACCAGTTTGAGCCGGCCAGGCCCGAATACGAAAAAGCGGTGGCAGCCGATCCGAAATTCATGAGCCCTTATTTTCGGTTGCGACGCTGTGCTGGAAAAGAAATGGACAAAAGCCGCCTAGCTGCACAACTTTATCGCGACTACCTGGCCGTGAGCCGGATACTCCCAACGCGAAGCGCTGAAGAAAGAAGCACAACGGCTGGACGCTTAAGCGCCGCCAAAAAGTAGCAATAAGATTTTTTCTACGGCTGCATAGAAAGGCGCCGGTTCCCAAGACTCTGCTTGCAACTCCATTATTGAGATTTTCATCACACCGCAGCTCAATTGGCGTAACATTCTCGTAATTGGATGGAGGCCCCCATGGTATCCAGGTTGGTCCGGTTCATCGCGCAGATAACTTTTGTTATGGTTTTACTTGCACTGGCAGCCGCGGCACAACGCGGGACAGGATCCACAGGTTCTGCATCGGGGGCGCACAGCCTTCCCCCAACCACTCGCATTCCAAGCTCCCCGGATGCCTCGAACAAACCGATCTTCATCTCTGGCAAAGTCATGTTGCAGGGCGGAGGCGCCCTGCCGGAGCCGGTCCCCATTGAGCGCGTCTGCAATGGACTGACACGCCGTGAAGGGTATTCTGACCTCAAAGGTGGGTTTGAATTCCAGCTGGGTACAAACGTTACCTTTCAGGATGCCAGCGAAGACGATAACCACCGATCTGTCGATGGTCAGTCGCGCTCCGGGAACAGCATCGGTAAGCTGAACGATCTCAACGGCTGTGAGTTGCGTGCGGTGCTTGCGGGCTACCAATCGAGCGTTGTACTTTTGCGCACCCTTGGCGGCGATAGCTGGCAGTATGAAGTGGGAACGATCTTCCTCAAGCGCATTGGAGATGCCCCCGGAACTACGATTAGCCTGACCAGCATGGCTGCCCCAAAAAATGCCATGCATGCTTATGAGAAAGCACAAAAACTCAGGGCGGCAAAGCCGGATGAAGCAGAAAAAGAGCTGAACAAGGCAGTAAAAATTTATCCTAAATTCGCCGCCGCATGGACGCTGCTGGGTGATATGCGCCGCGAGCTCAATGATTTTGCCGGCGCGCGCACTGCCTATACGCAAGCCATTGCTGCTGATCCGGCATTCGTGAATCCGGACTATGGGCTGGCCATGATTGCCGCACAAGAAAAGAAATGGGATGACGCGATCCGCTTTAGCGACGAGGCCATCAAGCTCAACTCTGCTGCCTTTCCCATGGCATATTTTTTGAATGCGGCAGCCAATTACAATTTGCAGAAATTTGCTCCGGCTGAAGAGAGCGCCAAAAAGTTTAAGGCCCTGGATACACAACACACTCATCCTGACGTATGCCTGCTGTTGAGCTATCTCTACTCGGGGAGACAGGACTATGCGGCTGCGGCCCGCGAAATTCGTGAGTACCTTGTGCTCGCGCCGAACTCGCCCAACGCGGAACCGCTCAAGGATGACGCCAAGCGCTTTGAGGATTTAAGCGTCTCCGCCAAGAAAGATTAGATGGGAGTTCATCTGGCTGGCGGCTGCGAATGCCAAGGAGCATTCTGGTGAAACCGCAGCAGCACCGGTGGCGTGAATTTTTCTCCCGGCTTGAGCTGGCCTGTGTTGTCGTCCACTTTGCTCCAGCCCACGTTTGATGTTGCGTAAAACCATTCACCCACTTCCACTGCGTGTGTGGGATCAAGCTGCGCAATCTGGTGGATTATTTGAGCGCCTGTGACCTCAGTCTGCGCCGGGTTCATCAGAAAACGCACGATGCGCTCAGGCTCTGTGCCGTTCTGAATGCCGATCAGCGAGTCGCCGTTGCGATACAGGCCATCGAGTCCCACTACGGCGACGCTCCCAGGATGCGGCAGATAATTTATTTTTGCATCAAGGTGCGGCGTCGCGCCTGCCGCAGGCAGATGGATCACGGCAACGCCCATGGTGTAATCCGCCACGAAGAGCCGCTTGCCGTCGCGCGACAATACGGGTGTCTGCGGCGAAAAAAGTCCGTCGGCAATTTTTTCCAGCTTCGCCGTCTGCAAATCGCCATGCAGTCGATACACGCCTCCGCCGATGCTGTCGGTTACATAGACTGTGCCACTGTCCGTGACGCACATATCGCCCAGCACAGCCGGGCCAGTGGTTGCGGGATCAAAGCGGCGCAGCACCTTTCCGCTTGTGGGATCAATCTCCATGAGCACCGCCTTGCCTTCATCTTCTTTAGAGATACCGCTGAATCCGGGCATGGCGGAAGCAGTCATCCACAAGACTTGCCGTTTGGGATCGGCAGAAATAGCTAAGGTGGACCAGCGTTTGGCGTCAGCCGGCAATGGCAACTCTTCCATCGTGCATTGCCTGCTGCCAGCCTTGGGCAGCGAAATCCGATAGATTGTGTGGTGCTGAATGCTGGACACATAAAAGCTACCTGCCGATTTGGTACCTGCCCGCTTTAGATAAGCGATGTCCTCAGGCATCGTATCGGCTTGCTGCAGTTGGCAGACAAACTCGGCATTTGTAACCGGCAAGCCGTGTTCATTCATCAGCGCGGCCACCTTCTCGCCGGTTCCAACTGACATAAGGGTCTTTAGATCTTCATCCTTAGAAGGATCAAAGCTCAGGCCGGTGGCGACATACTTTTCAATCCACTTGAGTGCTTCGTCCTTATGGCCCAATCTCGCTTCGATGGTCGCCACGGTCAATAGATACCGCGGCGTGGGAGCAGGCAGCTCGCGCCCGATCTCAATCAGCACATTCCGCGCCGTCTGCCAGTTTTTTTGCTTTGCCGCTTCGCTGAGCTTTTGAGAGAGTTCGCGGTAGCGAGTCTTATCGATTCCATAGCTATCTGTGCTTGCCAGCATCAACGCTGAGAGAAGTACGACTATCAGCCTGTGAGTGCTTAGCGTCATTACGTCTTTTGACTGACAGCTTAACCCGTTGTTAGCAACCGCTCGCCCCACCATTCCCACATGTGGCATTGAGCTACTCAGGTTTCCATGCTCAGACCAGCGCTCGACAAGGAGTGTCTCTGCTGGTTTTGGCACTTGGCATGCTCTTATATCCAGTGACTCTCCCCTGGAATCTAAAACCTAAGGGTATGTGTATTTATGAAGAAAGCTTACTTCGTTTTTCCTATTCTGTTGTTTGCCATCGCGTCATTTGCGCAAAACAACTTTGTTTATACCAATGATAATTTTTCTCCCAACACGGTCTCTGTTTTTAAGGTAAGCCCAAGCAATGGTGCACTCACACTGGTTCCCGGATCGCCATTTCTAACCGGTGGAAACGGCGGTGGGAATGATGTGAACGCGGAAAACATCACTACAGCAACGCAAGGCAAAGCAAGTTTTCTTTATGCAGCCAATAATGGCAGCAGCACCATCAGCGCATTCGCCATTGATCCAAAAACCGGAACACTTGTTCCGGTGCCTGGATCGCCATTCCAAGTTGGCCCGAACACTTCAGGCTCGACCATGTCACTCACGGCCAGTCCGAATGGAAGGTTTCTTTTTCAGGTTGACGAGAGTTCAACCTTCATTCGGACTTTTAATATCGCAGTGAATGGCGTAATCACAGAAGCAGCCGGTTCGCCCTTCGATACAGGCGTTGAGCCTGAAGGCCTGAAAGTTACTGCTAACGGAAGCTTCCTGCTGGTCGGCCTTCGGTCGTTGGACGCTCTCGGTGTGTACTCAATCGATGGCAACGGCGCGTTAAGCCCAATCGCTGGCTCGCCATTCCTCACAAACGGTCCTGCCGTGGCCATGGACAGCACCTGTGGGAACAATCGTGTGTTCGTTTCAAGCGCGGGATCAAGCCTGATTGATGCTTTTGATATGGCGGCCGACGGCAGCCTAACGCCTGTAGCTGGATCGCCTTTTCCCAGCGGCGGCACCAGCACCATCAATGCTCTTACTCTCACTCGCAGCAATCAGGACCTGCTGACCAGCGACGTATTCAATGCCGAAGTCTCATCTCTCGCTGTCGGTACGGATGGTTCGCTCCAACCTGTGGTTGGATCGCCCTTTGCCGCCACTGATTGGGTGGGCTCAATTGCCACCACCCGAAGCGGCAAGTTTGTCTACACCTCGCTATTTACCAGAGCACAGGTAGACGGCTGGATGATCATGACTGATGGAACGCTGCGTCCCATACCGGGGCGTCCATTCTCAACCGGACAGGCCGGAGCAGGCGTGCAAGCGTTGACTACTTTCCCCGCGCCTTCCTGCACGGCAACACAATAAGCGTCTCGATGCTCGCGCAACTTCGTCGATCAGGGACTCGGAGCGCCACTCCGGGTCCTTTTTTTGTTGATGAATTCTCGCCGCCTGAAAGAAATTTCCACGTATTCTTTCAATCTAATTCTGGTTTTTTCTTCCAATTCGCTTTACCATCGCCAATAGTGTCCGCTTCAGAGCACAAACCGTTAGATAAAGACAAAGACCGTCTCGTCTCCGCCATGCAAGCGGAAGATGATGCGTCTTATGAACTCAAGCTGCGTCCTCGCTATCTGCGCGAGTTCATCGGCCAGAAAAAAGTAAAAGAAAATCTGGCAGTCGCCGTGGAAGCGGCCAAGTCTCGTGGTGAAGCTCTGGACCACGTTCTTTTATATGGTCCGCCGGGCCTGGGCAAGACGACGCTGGCGACAATCATCGCCAATGAGATGGGCGTGGCGTATCAGCAGAGCGCTGGGCCGGCCATCCAGATCAAGGGTGATCTCACCGCGATCCTCACCAACCTGCGTGAAAAGCAAGTCTTGTTTCTAGATGAAGTCCACCGCTTGCAACCTGCGCTGGAGGAAATTCTGTATTCCGCGCTGGAGGATTACAAGCTCGACATCATTATTGGCCAGGGGCCGTCAGCGCGCACACACACCATTGACGTAAGTCCATTTACTTTTGTGGCCGCGACTACTCGCGCGGGCATGCTGTCGTCACCGCTGCGGTCGCGGTTTGGCATTTTGCTGCGGCTGGAGTTTTATACCCACGAAGAGCTGAAATACATTGTGGAGCGCTCTGCGGAAATTCTTGGCGTATCCATTGACTCCGAAGGCGCTGCCGAACTTGCAGGACGCGCTCGTGGAACTCCGCGTATCGCCAACCGGCTGCTGCGGCGCGTGCGCGACTTTGCCCAGGTCCGCGGACAAGGCCGCATTGACAAGATTACTGCCCAGGCTGCGCTGGAAATGCTGGAAGTGGATAAGCACGGCTTTGATGAAGTTGACCGCCGCCTGCTGCTGACCATTATCCAGAAATATAATGGCGGCCCCGTGGGCTTAAGCACACTGGCCGCCGCGCTGGCGGAAGAGCAAGAGGCGTTGGAAGAAATCTATGAGCCGTTCCTGATTCAGATAGGATTTCTTGATCGCACTCCGCGCGGCCGCGTGGCTACGCGCCTTGCCTACGATCACTTTGGCATAAAGTACGGCCGCCAGCCGGAGCTGTTTTAGAACACCATCACTCACAACCAGCAGTTAACGTTTGTTGCCAATATAAGTCTAAAAGACGGAACCTTACAGCTCATCCCAGGTACACATTGACGTGGCAAAGCGGCAATATTTCAGGACGATCACCACAATCATCGGGATGATTATGGCGCTGGCATTGCCACTCTGCGCACAGCACAAAGGGCCGAGCCTGCCTGCTCCGAATCTGAAAGCTGAGATCAGCTCGCTCAACATCCCGCGTCTGCCGTCCGCGCCCAAGCTTGGCGACTTTGAAGGCATGGAGCCGGCTTCCGATTTGGCCCGAAAGATGTTGAAGATCAATAAGTTTACCCAACAAGAGCCGCGCGACGGCGCTCCCGCCAGCCAGCCCACTGAAGCCTACCTGGGATATACAGGTAAAAATTTTTATGCCGTGTTCCTGTGCTTTGATAAAGAGCCAAAGAAAATCCGCGCGCGCATGCTCCGCCGCGAGCTCATTGATGATGATGACCAGGTAGGCCTCTGGCTGGATACCTTCCATGACCAGCGCCACGCCTACTATTTTTATTCCAACCCTTACGGCATCCAGCAAGACGGACTGTTTGCGGAAAACGGCGGGCCGGACAATACCTTTGACACCGTGTGGCATACCACCACAAAAATGAATGACCGGGGCTACATGGTGATGATTGAAATCCCATTCAAGTCCCTGCGCTTCAGGCAGCAGCCGTCGCTCAGTTGGGGCGTAATCCTCATACGCGTGATTCCGCGCAATTCAGAGCATTCATTTTTTCCGCCAAACAGCAATCGCATCCAGGGAATGTTGACCAAAGAAGGAACGATCAACGGCCTTCAGGAAATTTCCCCCAGCCATAATATCCAGTTCATTCCATACACTTCAGTAGGCGCTTTCCGGGCACTCGATGAACGTGATCCCGCAGGCGATCGCTTTACCGGCAAACATGTGGAACCGAAAGCGGGTCTGGACTCAAAGGTCGTAATCAAGGACAGCCTTGTGCTGGACGCGACGATCAATCCTGATTTCGGCCAGATTGAATCGGACGATCCCCAGGTCACGGTCAACCAGCGATTTGAAGTTTTCTTTCCGGAGAAGCGCCCGTTCTTCCAGGAAAATGCAAATTATTTCCAGACCCCGTTGAGCCTGGTGTTTACAAGGCGCATTGTTGATCCGCTGTATGGCGTAAGGCTTACGGGCAAAGAAGGTCCGTGGGCCATCGGCGCCATGCTGGCGAATGATCGCTCGCCGGGCAGGAGCGTCATTGATACTGACCCGCTTTCCGGACAGAGCGCTTATTTTGGGGTGTTGCGCGTCAATCGCGAGCTGGGGAAGAACAATAGCATTGGCTTTATCTATACCGACCGCGAGCTGCACACTTCGCCGAATACGTTCTGCTCAAGTGTGCGCTGTGAAATTGGCTTCAACCGCGTAGGTGGCATGGATGCACAGTTCAAGATCAACCAGAACTGGCAGATGAATGCCCAGGCAGTGACCAGCGAGACCAAATTCAACGATGGCTCGCATGAATCAGGCCCGGCATATCAGGTGTACGCGGAGCGCAGTTCGCGCGCGCTGGAATTCAATACCATGTACCAGGATATTTCGGCTGGCTTCGATTCCGAGACCGGCTTTATCAACCGGACTGACTTCCGCCGATTCAGCAACTTCATTGGCCCAACCTTCCATACGGAAGGCAAATATCTTACAGCCCATGGCCCCCGTCTTTTCCAGTTGAGCTTGTGGGACCACAATGGCACGCGGCTCAATCACCAGCTGAATCCACAGTATGAGTGGGACTTCCAGCGCAACAGCTCCTTTGTAATCTTCAATGTGTGGGAGCACGAGCGGTTGCGTCCAGTGGATTTTTCTTCGTTGACGACGAATCGTGATTACACGCACGTGATAGGCGGCGCGCAGCTCAACACGCAATACTTCAAATGGCTCAACTTAAGTATTGAGATGGATTGGGGCACGGCGACAAACTTTGTCCCACGCACAGGCCCGCCGGTGCTGGCCTTCCAGAACACGGGATTTGTGAAGGCAACTGTCCGTCCCACAAAAGGCCTCACCATTGAAAACACTTACCTAATGACGCGGTTGCTGGACCAGAACACAAACTTGAATATCTTCAACAACCACATCATGCGCTCAAAGTGGAACTACCAGTTCACCAAGGAATTCTCTCTACGCCTGATTGGGCAGTACAACACCACGATTGCGAATCCGTTCTTGACGACGCTGCAAAATAGCAAAGGCTTCAATGGGGACGTGCTGTTCACCTACCTGCTGACTCCCGGCACGGCGATTTATGCAGGCTACAACAGCGATTTGCAGAACCTTGATGAACGGCTGCAGCGCGTTTGCGCCGGACTGCCCTGCGCGCCAGGACAGGGCTTTGACGGTCTGCTGCGCACGCGCAATAGCTTTATCAATGACGGCCGCCAGATATTTATCAAGCTGTCATATCTGTTCAGGTATTAGGATGCTGCAGCAGACGCGTTTGCGCCCCTGCCTTGTTTGCGGCGCAGGTTGATCACCACAATCAGAAGAATAAAGGCAACAACTGGCACTGGAAGCTGGCTATACATGTGCACGTGGATGAGCGTGTAAAAAACACCAATCAGAATGCCGCAAAGACCCAAAGCGGCCAGTACAGCCACTCGACGTATGAGCAACCCTATCGCGCCCAGAGTTTCACAGACACCCACAACCGTAAGGAACCATGGCGCGTAAACCCACTGCGCGAGCATTTTGCCCGGCATCAATAATTTGGGTAGTCCGGCAAACAAGAACAGGGCAGCCAGCAGGCCACTGATAACCCACATCACAATCTTTTGTCCCTTGGACATGCTTCCTCCGTGTGTCAACATTTTTTCGATGAGTTTACACGCTCGCGTCAGGCTTTGGCTACAAGGTCGGCGAGGCGGTCCTGAGAACGTCGCTGAGCGACGGGTCCTCCGCAAGGAGGACGTTATGGCGAAATTTTTGCTTGCCGGGGTGTGAAAGAAATATACCAGATTGAATGGCGTTGGTTGTCGCTCCACTGTCGCTGCACGACGGCCTGCGGCAGCAAGGAAAGTTATCTTTCTTTCGTTTACCCAGCACTTAGCCCTCAGTGCGCGTTGCGCACCTCGGCCACGTACTGGGCTAACTTGTGGCCGCGCCTCCGGCGCTGGACCGTCAATGGTGCAGGATATCTTGCGGCTCCCGCAAGCTTGTTGTGAGATAGAGACTGAAAGCGCATCTAATAAACCGAGGAAGAAATTTCTTGGTTCCGATATCCAGCTTTTTCGCTTCGGTCAGTCCGGGCTAAGCCCAAACCTATCTTTTCCCGGCGCAAGCGCGCCTCGGCCCGTTCTCGGCTACAGATTACGGCGCCCTCCAGACACAGCCGAGGGCGGCTGTGCCACACGATTCTCGTGGTATCGGCGAAACACAGCCCCGAGCGACTCCACTCCAGGAAACCAAAATCGGCTGGCTGGGTTGTGTGCACGATTATTGGTGGCTGGCCGGGCGAGTTATCGGACGCACAAAATAAAGTTCGAAAAAAACGTCCCGGAAAGGTGCAAATTGCACACTAGTAAGTAGAGGGGAATTCGGCTATTGGCTGTTGGCTTTTAGCTCTTGGGCTTGTGTTTTAGCTGATCGTCACCTGTTCGGACCCGAATCCGCGGGGAGTCGTAAGCTTCACCCTAGGCAAGCCAAAATCGGGCTTTGCTGGGAGCCGCAATGCCTGCCCCAATTCGTGTGCCACACGATTATGGGTGACTACGCGGGGAGCGTTATCAGACGCAAAAATAAAGTTGGAGAAACATGTCCCGGAAAGCGGGAATTGAGTGCATATATAAGTAGGGGCTTTGCAGCTCCTAGCTCCTAGCCGTTAGCTCTTAGCCAAAACCCAAAACCAAAAATCAAGTCCTGGCCGTTAGCCATTAGCATTTAGCCAAAACCCTAAAACCCAGAGCCAACCCAAAACCAAATAAAACCTAACCCAAAACTAAAATCCTTCGAAATCGGCCACCCGGACCTGGGTGGCTTTTCTGTTTTACAGACCACTTTCCCAAAAAACGACTGCGAGACTAATCATGACAAAAGAAGAAATCGTGAAAGCAATCCAAGTGTGTGCGAAGAAACTGCGTCGGAACCCCAGCCTGCGCGAGTTGCGCGCGATGGCCGGAGTCCAGACGAAACATGTGTACAAGCGGCTGGGCAGCCTGCGCAAGGCGCTGCAAGCAGCGGGGCTGGAGGGCATTGGGCCGGGATTCAGTCCGGCGGAAGAGACGGTGCTGCGGGACTGGGCTACGGTAGCGCGCAAGCTGAAGAAGCTGCCGAGCATTCTGGAATATGAAAGGGCCGGCAGGTTCAGCGGAAAGCCTTTCCAGAGGCTTTACGGGAGTTGGCGAGGAACGGCGGAGGGATTTTGCGCCTTTGCGGGCAAGCGCAAACTGCAAACGCAGTGGGGAGACGTGCTGGAGATGATTGCCGGCGGGCAAGCCCGAAACACTGCTGTTGCGACCAGGACTGCGGCAGGCACGAAGGCCACGGCAGGGCCGTCCATTCAAGCTGAAGATAAACGCAAGAATAAGAGATTCCGCAAAGGCGGGATTATGCGGGACCGTCCGGTATATGGACGACCTTTACCATGGCCGGAGCTGGCGCACGAGCCGGTGAATGAGCTGGGCGTGGTGTTTGTGTTTGGCATGATGACGCGGCGGCTGGGATTTATTGTGCATCGGCTACAAGCGGGGTTCCCCGATTGCATTGCCATGCGCGAGGTGGCGCCTGGGTTGTGGCAGCGCGTGAGGATTGAATTTGAATTTGAGAGCCGGAATTTTAAGAAGCACAAGCACCGGAACGACAAATGCGACGTGATTGTGTGCTGGAAACACAATTGGAAGGATTGTCCGCTGGATGTGGTGGAATTGAGCGAGCTGGCAAGAAACCTTTACCACTGATTAACACTGATCACACTGATCGGAAGAAGATCGGGTGATGGGGGTGATCGCACGTGATCGGGTGATCGGAAGACCGGGAAACCTACCACGGAGACACGGAGACACGGAGCAGATCAAGGAGAGCTTGCCGAATTAAAACCTCGGGCCAAAGCGGTTTTATAGATAGCGTGAACTTTAAAAGCAAGCACAAGGCCCCTCCGTCCTACTCGCGCGCTCGCTTAACGGCCGTCGGGATGAGGAGTCAAAAAAAGTTTACGTTAACACTAATCAAAGCCGGGGTTGACCGGATCGAATCTGCCCTGCGCTCCACATTCCATTCAAAACAAAAAAAGAGGCCGCCTTTTTTTGCGGCCTCTTAGTGCATCAAGAGATTACAAATCTTACAAACCGTTTTACTGGCAGGCTTGCGAAGACGCTCCGACCAATGAATCGCAGAACTTGGCCATGGGCGCTCCGCCGGCGGCGCCGGTAGCTGGGATAGTGATTGTCTGTTCCGTCAAAACTCCGTTGGTCACCACGCCGCCGTTCGGGACGGTGATTGAAGGATGATCAAAGGGCGCGCTCTGGTTACGCACTCGTTCATCGGTAAGCGATTTCAGGAAAGCGACGACCGCCACTTTATCCAGCGGACCAAAGCTTGCCCGTTCAAGATTGGGATCCATGTCCGCGGACGGGAAATCACCGCGGTGGCTGTAGAAATCGACCACCTGGCTGAGCGTGGCCTGGCCGCCGTTCAAGAAGAACGGAGCGGTCAGTTCGACGTTGCGCAGGCTGGGCGTCTTAACTGCTCCGGCCACTGAAACCGGCGCGCCGACTGGGACTGCAGTTCCGCTTACCTGTCCCATGGAAGCGAGCTGGGCGACGGAGAGCGAGGCCAATCCAGAAGGATCAGAAGCCGCGATTCCTAGATCGTCATCGGTTGGGCGAACGCCGATGTTGTGGAAGCCGATGTCATGCCAGCGTCCGCCGGGCAGTTGCTCAACCACGGAGTTTTTGGCCGTGACATTGGAAACCGAGGCATCAGTAAACTCAGCGCCGTTGTGGCAGTTGATGCAGCCGCCTTTACCTTCAAAGCGGTTCAAGCCGAGCTGCTCAAGAGAAGTAAGAGCAGAGCGGTTGCCTTCCATGAACTGGTCAAAGCGTGAACTATCTGCAACCAGAGTGGACTCATACATCTGGATAGCTACTCCCCAGAACATGGAGAAGTTGTATTCCATCTGTGAATACTGATCAGTGTTTTCTGGAGAGCCGTTGAATAGGAAGTTGCTATTTGCGTCAACTACTACATTAGAGCTCCACCACTTTGGCAGGAAGGCTGCCTGGATCATGGAGACATAAGTAGTGTTTAAGCCGTTGCCCGGAGCCGCGCTCAGGCTACCCAGAACGCTATCGTCTGGGGCGACCTGTTGCAGGGCCAGCGGAGTGAGCATGAGCATCTTTTTGCCGATCTTCACAAACGGACGTCCGGTTGCTGACATTTCAACGTCGCTGCCCGGAGGCCCGACGGACTGCGATGCCAGAGAAGAGTTAGAGAGCCGAAGCGTGATTTCAACGGTCGCGTTCGGATTGCTGGGATCGACCTGGAGAAGATGAGCGTTAGGATCACCGGCGCCAAAAGGATTCACGCCGTTGAACGTGCGTTGCGCGCGGCCGTCCCAGAAATTGCGGTAGTTGAAGACCGCATTGATTACAGCAGGCGCGTTGCGCGGTGTTGACCGACGCACATTTACCGTGCCGCCATTGCCGTCAGAGATGCTCCAGACGGGATCGGCGACGCTGGTTTCGTTTTCAGCGCCCTGGCCAAGCACCACGTCATTAAAGTTGTAGCGGAACACACCCTGCGAACCCACAATGTTGTTGTTGTCGCGAGTAGAGGTGTGTAGAGGGAAATCACTCAGGCTGAGAGCATGGTTTGGTCCAAAGCCTGCGAAGAAAGTATTTGAGTCGGCCGCGGGATTGCCGTTGCCATCAACACGACGCAAGCCAGGATCAGCCTGGTTGGTGGTGCGGCTGTCCGCGCCGGCGTTGGAATGGCAGGTAGCGCAGGCCGTCTGGCCGTCGCTGCCAAATTGCATTTCCCAGAAGAAAGCCTTGCCCAAAGCGATGGCAGCGTTCTTGTCCTGGATGAGATCGGCAAGTTCAGCAGCCGTTGGGCCAGGGACAGAGACGGTCTTCAGCGAAGCTAGACCACGGCCATCGTGACCGCCGCCATTTCCGCCTTTGCCTCCACCATTTCCACCGCCATTGCCGCCATTTCCTCCACCACCATTTCCCCCGCCACCACCGTTGCCGCCACCGCCACCATTTGCGCCTTTGCCGCTGCCGGTACCGCCGCCATTTGCGCCGCCACCATTGCCGCCATCGCCATTTCCACCACCGCCGCCACTTACACCTTTGCCGTTTTGTCCGCCGAGTTGAAGACCGCCGCCATTTCCGCCTCGGCCGTTTTGGGCTCCATTGCCGCCGTCTTGACCGCCACCACCGCCTCCTCCGCCTTTAGCAGAGAGATAAGTGACACTGAGTAGTGTTATCGCGCAGAGAGAAAGAAACAGCACGACCAATTTTTTTAATTTGCCTTGGGAAAGCATTTTAATCGCTCCTTGTTGTGCTCCACTGACCGGACAATGCGTGTGGTGAACAAGATGCTTCCGTCGGCTGACGAACACTGCTGCATAGCCAAGTAAAAACTGGGATAGTTTGAATGAAACTGCAGGGCCGGAAACCCAGTTCTTGCCTTACATTGCGTTCAGTGACCTTCAGCGCCGTTGCACCACGGCAGTTGTGAGGGTCGTTGTTTTTGTGGCTGCCCGCCAGCTGCCGGAAGAACGCACTTCCCGCAGCTAACCAAAGCATCCACCCGTCGATACCCGCTCAGAGTGCGCCCGCCAACTTAGGAGTTCATTAAACCGGTATTAAATTCTTTAACAAATCGCTTTCCGTTATATTTTTCCGTGATCTTCTTGCACACGCTGCAAAATACTGCACAGTTTCCCTCGATCTCGGGGCAGTCGCGCCCTGCCCGCGCAGCACAGCCCATAACCATCCAAGGCTCCGATGTCATCGGTAGGACATGCGACGGGTTGAAGATCAACAATCGGGAGCGTCGATCAAGAAAGTGTCGATGAGAAATGTCGATTAGAAGTTGAAGCGTAAATAAAAGTGCAGATAAAAGATACGAGAGGTAATACAACCGTCTACAACTACGGAGCATAGAGGAGCATTGACGAAAAGATTCGAAGGTTGGAACGAACGCATATCTCGCGGTCTTAAGCCGCTTCTTGTTTATCCCCGATCAGCATCAGCCAGCAGCTTCCCCAGGCTGGGTTTATGCTTGTCTTTCTTGGCGTGCTTCTTGTTTTCCGCGCGCTTCACCGGCGGAGGCGTCCCCAACACCGCCCGCGACGCCGCTTTTACCGCGCTGGTGGCGGAAAACTTCTTTAGCTTTTTCTTTTTTGCCATGATAGCTATTTAACCATGAAGGTTGGCCAAGTTCCATTTTGGATCCGGTTAAGCAGACCTTTGCCTGAGCCCAAGGCAAGCGGGTTTGCTCCTGTTTGCAAAATAGTTACTTGTTATCCTCACCCATCTCCATTTATAAGAAGTGAACCAACCCCCTAGAAGTTGACCCTTAGCTTTCTGCACGACTTAAGCTGCACAAAATCTGCCTTCAGGTGAGTTCATGAAATTAGCCAGGTTGTTGTGTTTTTCTGCCGTCATTCTGTCGTTTAGCAATTTTCTTTTCGCGCAAACAGCTCCTAACTTTGAAAATGGCTGGAAGCCATACGGAACTTATGACGGCAGCCACCTTGATACGGTCAACCTGATGAACGGTAATTTGATGCTGCATGCGGCGTTGCTCCCCAGCATTCCTCAGCGCGGCTCCTTAAGTCTCGACTACACCATCTACTTGAGTTCCAAGGACTGGCAGGTTGTCTGCACACCGAACCCCGACTCGCCTTCAGGCCAGATATGCAACTGGAAAAAGGGCGGCACGGGCATCAGGATTGTACGGCCATTTGACGTCTCTGTTCACCGCACGCTGGAGACCAGCGGCAGCGGCACCGGCACAGTGACTTTTATGGCCTACGGCTATACCGTGAGCAGCGCGGACGGCGCAACCCACGAGCTGTATGGCGTTGCGGGCTCTGAAGATGCCAATGGCATCCCGACGATATACGACTCGGTGGACCTTACTGGTTATCACCTGCAAATGAGTGTGCTTGACGAAAACGACGTACCCAGCACTTTTACCCTTACGGACCGCGGCGGCAATGTTTTTCAGGGAACTTTTCCATCCTTTAACATCGGATGCAAAAACAACCATGGCAATGAACTCTCCGGCGGAAGCCACCAGCCATTGATCGATGATGCTCCCTTCGGTGACACGTTCTGCTCGGAAACGGCCGGTCCAACCCTGGTCACGGACAGCAATGGCAATCAGATCAGCCTGTCTGCTACGAATATCAGCGGCCTGAATCTCACCTTTCTTATGCCTACTGGAGGCACCGACACGCTGGGACGAGCCATACCCCCAATAGCTCCTACAGGCGCAAACCCTTGGCCATGCGTCACTACACGTTCCATCGTCTCAACATTCGTATTTGATTACCAGGCCCCGGACGGCACGGTCCGGCAGGCAAAGCTCTGCAGCGCCAACGTCCCGATCCAGACCGCCTTTAACTTGTCAGGAGTGAATGAGGCCGTGACGGGAGTAAACGGCATGGAATTTTATCCTATTGTCAGTCTGGTGCTGGCGGACGGAAGCACCTGGAGCTTTGATTACGACGGCTATGGGGAACTGACAAATGTTGGCCTCCCAACCGGAGGGTCGATTTCCTACACCTGGCAAACAATAGGACTAAATAAATGTGGCACCGCTACGCCATTCAGCCGGGCCGTCAAAACCAGAACGCTGGCTGACGGACAGGGAAATACTTTCAAATGGACGTACAACTGGGGCACGGCTTCCCCCACGGCCATCACCAACTCTGTGACCGACCCGGCCGGTAATGACACAGTACATGCATTTACATCGCAGGGCGGCAACTGCAACCTGTTTGAGACGAGCGTAACTGAGTACCAGGGCGCCCAGGGCGCAAACCAGCCGTTGCGCAAAGTAGATACAACTTATTCCAGCACAGGCACCATTAACACGTTTGCCACTGACATTACCACCACGCTTTATCCCAGCGGCAAGGTAAAAAAGGTACACCATGATCCCGATCCGGGACTTGGGGCGGGACTGCCTATTTTTGGGAACGTGGTAAAAGAGCTGGAATACGATTGGGGGCAAGGCGCTCCAGGGG
>JBAVLE010000098.1:0-12448 GCA_049688735.1 Candidatus Angelobacter sp.
GCACCATATCGCGGTTAGAAAAACCGGATACACACCATGGGAGAAAACCATCAAGCTGGCGCCCGGAGAAGTGACGGTAAACGCAGGGTTGCAACAGGAAGCTGCGCAGTAAATTGGCCGCCCGCTAGATTGCAGCTGGTCTTATTTCATCGCGACGATTGAGGATGTTTGTTACCGACTGCAGCACGCCTTCTCGCGAATCGCCGGTAACGAAACTATTGCCTTCCATGTCGGGGCGGATTCGTCCCATCTGTAAAATTGGGGCCTCAGGAAGATGGTGGCGTACTGCTAGGCCAATGGCTTTCTTCATGCGTGGTTCCACGCTATCGGCAATCAGCACCACGTCAAAGATTTGTCCCTGGCAAGCCTGGTCTACGTCTTTCAAGCTGCAAGCTGTTCTTACACGATAGCCGGCGTGTTCAAGCCATTCCAGTCGCAGCCGCAGGGCAGGCTCGGTCGCCACGATCAATAGCAACGCAGGAGGGAGAACAGATTGTGCCATTCGGGGGGTGACGTCCATTCTAAAAGAATATTAACCTACTTTAGTACATTTTTGTCATTTGAATAGCGCTATCGTCTTACCCATTGTGTTTCAGTTAGTTAGATGCATGGGCATTGTGCTGGCTCAGTTGACGGAATCCGCCAAAAGCAGCCACCAAGCGGGCAGGGAAGCAGAGCGCGGTCGCTGCACACGAGCTTGCCTGAAGTCATTGATCGTCAACAAACAGAGACGCCGCGTGTGGCCCTGCCGCTGGTGTTTCTTATTTGCTCCGCTCTTCAGTTTGGGCGACGGTTGACGGTCTGCGGCAGCTGATAAATCATTATTTTGTTCATCTTACGCCGCTTAATAGCTCCTTTCACCCTACGTCTTACCCCGCCCGGGGAAGAGCGGGTGTCGGCACCCCGCCGCCTGAAGGCACCGCACCGGGGCTGCTCTTCCACGGTCGAGACCGGGATCTGCCAGATACGTTAAACTTAGTTCCGCCCCATGGATTCCTCATTGGAAACGCCTTTTGTTCCATCCCCCACAAAGTCCGGCCGCGGCTGCCTGATGCTGATCATTTTCGGCATTCTGGCCGCAGTGGTTTTCGGCTTTGCCATCACAGCCATTGCTTCCCCGTGGGGATTTTTCATGGGCGGACGGTTCCACCTGTATCCCAGTTGGCAAGGATGGGGACGCCTGCATTCCAGCACTGCCGGTGACTTCATCCTTTTTGTCCGCATTGTCCCGGGCACAGGTGCGCGTCACGGAGGCCCGCAGGTCAGAGGCAATGGCGTTCTTTGTACGCCTCGCGGTGAAAAGTACAATCTCAATGTTGCAGGAGAGTTCGAAAGACACTTCGGCCTCGATTTTCAGGGCAGAAGCGTTGTGCTGGGCATGAGCAATAGCTCGTTCATGGCCCGCCAATTGGGCCGCTATCTGGCTCCAAAGCTGCAACTGTTCGGCAAATGGGATAACCCCAATCTCGTGATGGACGACAAGGGCTCGCTCTCACACGCCTTTGAACCCGATGGCTCGCTCTATACCGGGAATTTCAAAAACCGGCCTAACAGCCGCGAGACTGTTCAGGTAACTCTGTACGAAGGCACGCGCTCAGACTTTGACGCTGCCTGTGCAACTGCCAAGACGAAATAGTCGCACTCTCTGAGCCGCGGATTTCGCAGATAAGCGCAGATTCAAGAGGCGCAGGCTAGCCGCGAATAAGACCGAACAGAATAAGCGGAGAAAACTTTTACCGCGGACTAACACAAATAAGCGCGGATCAGGAGAGTGCCAAAGAGACCGTAGGTAGCTGGGCACTCCAGATTGCCGAAAATAGGAGAGTTTGAAAACTAGAAAGGCGCTGCGGTTCGCGCAGCGCCTTTCTTTAACCCTGGCTCGACAGTTTTTCTTGCTCGATCAGTGTTGATCCGTGTAATCAGTATTGAAAGCTCTGTTACTGTTTTGTCAGCGTGCCCTTGCCTGTGTCGCCGTCGCAAAGGCCGCCGGTAACGGTATAGGTCCCGGTCATCTGTGTGGGTGCCGCGGGATTATTCAATGATCCGATGAATGTCACGGTGCTGCCATCGTCATTGTTTAGAAGCACGTGAGTAGTCCGTCCGGTCATGTCGCTGCCGGTGGTTGCGGTCCCTGAAGCAAAACAGGGCGAGCCGGTATAAGTTGCGTTGCCGGTAAGCGCAAAAACGCCGGTCGAGTCGGCCGCACTTTCAGTGATGGTGGCGCTTACGCCCACACCGGGATTCGCAACAGTATTCGATATCAACGTCCCTTTCCACGTCCCGCTGATGGAAGGGACAAGCACGCCGGCAATGTTGCCTTTGTCTCCGCCGGCACACCCCGTGCCAGTGACGTTATAGGTCCCCGTAAGCGACGTGGCTGAGCCGGAAAGCGTGGCATTGATAGTTTGCGACGCGACCGCTGCTGAAGTTACAGTTGCCGTTTGCCCGCTGATGGTGCCAGAAATGGGTACTGCGGTGCTGGGCGTGAAGCAGGTGGAATTAACCACGCGCAGGCCGCCGGTCACAGCTGTCCCAGTTTGAACTACATTGCCGCCGATCAAAAAGTTCGTTCCGCTGCTGGAAGCCGCGGCAAAATCCCAGTTGCCCGATGTAAGAGCAAGTTGAGGAACAGGCGTGGGCGTGGGCGTGGGGGCCGGTGTGCTGGAGCCTCCTCCTCCGCAGCCTGAAAGTAAAAGGCAGAAAGTGGCGATGGCAATGTAAATAGAGCGCAAAATGTATTTCCTCCATGGTCACAAAACCCTCGCGGGCGGCAAAAACTGTGGTTTTTGCGATATGTGCGAACGAGTGTACCGCAGCCTGTGCATGCCGATGGCTAGAAAAATTGATTACTAAAGTAATACGCCCAGAGCAATTTGCCGTGGGGGAGGCTAAGGGGTGGGCGCAGCTTGGTTTTCACCACATAGGACGCAAAGGTCGCAGAAAAAACCTCGCCGCAGATTTCGCAGATGAACGCAGATTTAAATCTTCACCGCAAAGGACGCAAAGGTCGCAAAGGTCGGAAAGGCGAAGAAAAACTTTACCGCTGATAAACGCTGATAAGCGCGGATCAGGAAGTGTTCACCGCAGAGGACGCAAAGATCGCGAAGGGAAAAAGGCGCCGCTCGTCGCAGCGCCTTCAATTACCAAATTACCAGATTACTCAATTACCAAATCCAGCTACGCTTCCCGTATCCCATCCATGAACGCTTTCAACTTGCGTGACCGTGATGGATGCCGCAGTTTGCGCAGCGCCTTGGCTTCAATCTGGCGAATACGTTCCCGGGTGACGGCAAAGGACTGCCCCACTTCTTCCAGCGTGTGCTCAGAGCCGTCTTCAAGGCCAAAGCGCATCTTGATGACTTTTTCTTCGCGTGGGGTGAGCGAGCGCAGCACCTGCGCGGTCTGGTCCTTGAGGTTCACGTTGATCACCGCCTCTGCGGGCGAAACCATGGAGTGATCTTCAATAAAGTCGCCCAGGTGGGAATCTTCTTCTTCACCAATGGGCGTTTCCAGAGAGATAGGCTCCTGCGCGATCTTGAGCACCTTGCGCACTTTGGCCACCGGAATGTCCATGCGCTTGGCAATCTCTTCTGACGTCGCCTCGCGACCGAGTTCCTGCACCAACTGCCGCGACGTGCGGATCAGCTTGTTGATGGTCTCGATCATGTGCACCGGAATGCGGATGGTGCGGGCCTGGTCGGCAATTGCGCGGGTGATGGCCTGGCGGATCCACCACGTGGCGTACGTCGAAAATTTATAGCCGCGGCGGTACTCGAATTTGTCCACGGCCTTCATCAGGCCGATGTTGCCTTCCTGAATCAAGTCCAGAAATTGCAGGCCGCGGTTGGTATACTTTTTGGCAATCGAGACCACAAGGCGCAGGTTGGCTTCAATCAGCTCGCGCTTCGCGGCTTCTGCGTCAACGTCGCCCTGAATGATTTCACGCTGTGTGCGCCGCAGTTCCTGGTAGCTGACGCCGCAATCGCCCTCAAGCTTTTCCAGATCGTTGCGGTGCTGCCGCTGGATGCGCCGGTACTCGCGCTTGGTCTCCTCAACTCGCGTCGCCTCGATTTTTTTTTCCAGATTGTTGATCTGGCGGTCGAGCGAGCGCATGGAGTCAACCGTCTTGTTCACGCGGTCAATCAGCCGCTTGCGCTCAGGATTGGTGAACTTCAGCTTGCGGATCCCGGAGGAGACTTGCACGTGGGCGCGTCCCAGGGCCCAGCGCAGCTTGCGCGATTCTTTGGGTTTCTTCTTCTGCTTTACGGCGTCGGCTTTTTCTTCAAGCTGCTGGACTTTTTTGTAGCTCTTGCCGATGTCGTCAATCTGTCCGACAAAATCTTTTAGCCGGGCCTGAACAATTTCGTCGGTAATCTCTTCTTCGTCGAAAGCGACCAGTTCTTTAATGGAACGCACGCCGCGCTTCAGGTCTTCACCCAGGGCAAGAATTTCCTTGATCACGATGGGAGAACGAGAGAGAGATTTCAGCACGCGGAGCTGACCGCGCTCAATCCGCTTTGCTATTTCGACTTCGCCTTCACGCGTGAGCAGCGGGACTGTGCCCATCTCGCGCAGGTACATGCGTACCGGATCGTTCGTTTTTTCCAGCGCGCCCGGCGTTAGGTCAAGCTCAACCTCTTCGCCTTCTTCAATGTCTTCAAACTTCTGCTCAGAGGGCAGTCCCTTGCCGCTTTCCAGGACGTCAATGCCCTGTGTGCCAATTGTGGTGAGCAAATCATCGAGATCGTCCGGTGAATGGACGTCCCCAGGAATGAGGTCATTTACCTGGTCATAGGTCAGGTAGCCTTTTTCCTTGCCTGCATCAATCAGCTTTTTTATATCGTCAAATTTGTCTTCTAGAGCCAAACCACGGACCTCATTTTCATGGCAATACGGGGCTGTACGCTTGAGTTCACTGAAGCATATCGGCAGGCATTTTGGTTTGGAATGCGCGCACGTCCCGAGAGTACTAAGGTTAGCATAAACCCGATCAACAAGAAAAGAGGCCCTACTCTGCACCCGCGCAAAAACAAAGAAGATACCGGAACCGCTGCCCTGTGAATAGCCTTGGAGATTAGATGCCGCTCATGCTCTAAGGTTTCGTATGGTTTTCATCCGTCGGCCGGCCATATTTTGGCTTAGCAAATTAGGATTACGAACTCACAAAACCGAAGCAGCCAAAGCACTTACCCGCCTGCCGCCAATTTCCTGTCCAGTTCCAGCTTTTCTTGTTTCAGCCGCAGCAGAGCCGCCACATCATTTTTTCGCTCGGCTTCCACAATCCTGCGTTTGATATCGCCTTCCCGCTGGCTTACCTGCCGCCGATGCCTCAACGCATTCAGCGCGCCTTCCAGCAGGTCCGCTGTCAGCGGATCATCTTCACGCATTACAATCTTCGCCAGCCTCTGCCGGTCCGAATCGCTCAACGGCAGCGCCATCATGTCATCCACGCCTTCGCCGCGCTCCACAGCCAGCGCATTCTGCAGGATCGCCTCCAGCAACGTCTCCGTCGTCAACCCTACATGTAGACGCTCTTCGGCCAGCGCATGCAGCGCCATATGCCGCAACTCCGCTTCTTCTCCGACCACCGACGACGCTGCCCGCACCACGACTTTTTCCGCTGGCGTAACGTCTGCATCGGGCTGGTTTCGCAGGCTGCCGGACGCACGGCTCACCGCCGCGGCTTTGAACTCCTGCCGCAGCACCGTTGTGTCGATATTCAATTTCTGTGCGATATCATTGGCCAGTTCGTCGCGCACAATTCTGTTTGGCACCCGGTGAATATGCGGCAGCAGGAAATTTACCGCGTTCTTCTTTCCTTCCGGACTCCGCGTCGAAAACAATTTCAGCGCGCGCTCCACCAGATAATCAAAATATCTGGCCGATCCCTTCAGCGCCTTCGCATACGCCTCCGGGCCATTTTTCCGGATAAACAAGTCAGGATCAAAGCCCGCTTCCAACCGCAGCACGCGGATATTGAATTCTTCTTCCAGCAGCATGCCCAAAGATTTGTCTGTGGCTGCCGCGCCCGCCGTGTCAGGATCAAAATTCACAACGATATCTTTGCTGAACCGTCCCAGCAGCCGCACCTGCGTTTCCGTAAACGCGGTGCCTGAACTGGCCGCCACATTGTGAAAGCCCGCAGAATACACGGCAATGCAATCCATCTGGCCTTCCACAAGTATCACGTAGCCCAGCTTGCGGATCGCCTCTTTCGCGCGATCAAGGTTGTACAGCACGCGGCTCTTGGAATAGATCGGCGTCTCCGGAGAATTCAAATATTTCGGACCCGATTTTTCATCCTTCGCCAGCGTTCGCCCGGTGAACGCGATAATCTTTCCGTTTTCATTGGCGATCGGGAACATGATCCGGTTGCGGAACTTGGAATACATCGCTGCCGCGTTGCCCTCCGACCCCTCTTTAAAAGAGAACAGGCCCGATGCCCGCATCATCTCTTCGCTGAAGTCGGCCTTCAGCCGGTCTTTCAGTGTGAATCCTGAATCCGGCGCAAACCCGATTCTGAATGTCCTGATCGTCTCTTCCTTCAGCCCCCGACCCGCCAGGTATTCGCGCGCCTGCGCTCCTTCCGGCCGCCGCAACTGGTCTTCAAAGAACTTGCAGGCACGCTCATGCATCTCAATCAGCTTGCCGCGCTTGCCTGCGTCTTCGGCCTCACTCTCAGAGCTGTACTGCATCCTGGGCAGCGGAATTCCCATCTTTTCCGCCACCAGCCGCACCGCTTCCGGAAAGCTGATCTGCTCGCGCTCCTGAACAAACTTGAAAACGTCGCCGGATTTGCCGCAGCCAAAGCAGTGAAAGAACTGCCGCGTCGCGTGGACGGAAAATGACGGGGTCTTTTCTCCGTGAAACGGACATAGGCCAACAAAGTTCTGCGCGCCGGCTTTCTTGAGCTGAATGTAGTCGCCAATCACGCGAACAATGTCCGCCTGCTGCCGCACCGTTTCTTTAAAGTCGCTGAGGGTGGTCATGAACGCTGGAGATCATTTTGCTTGAAAAATCGCGGGAGGGGAATGCCAGAACTTTGGTGCAATCGGAGAAGCAAAGTTACCGCTGCGGAACCATGTCTGCAAGCTTCACACCGCTGAAGGGTTCTTGTACGCGGAAGCGGCGAATCTTCTCTGGCTGATGCACCGTGAAAGTGGAATCGGCGCAAACGGTCAAAGCTTGTCCGGCAACTTCATGTGAAGCAGAAAGCTCGAATTGGGTGACCGGGTTGAGCCCGAGTTCACCGCTCCATTCCTCGGAGTCCGGCCACCATGCGTAGCTCTGATAGATGGGCGCATTCGAATCGTCCTCTGTACTGCAATTCTTGAACAGGCGGACACTCACGCCAACTATCGGGATGCTGGCCAGAGGCGAGCGGCAGGACATAGAGACTTCGGAACGTTGAGAAATAACACAGGTTCCCACGTTTTGGATCTTAAACTCATCTTGCTTCGGAATGAATGTCGCGCCCGGATGGTCGCGATAGAGCGTGGAAGCGACTTCCACTTGAAGATCGATAGGGACATCCTTGAATTTGTCGAAGAACGTCCAGTCCACCTGGATGAACATGCCGAGACTGCGTGATAGCAGCGCCGAGGCATCGATCGTGCCAGTGTCAGTGTGGTTGAGGACCGCTCTTACTGCCTGCCAATCGGAGTTCCATTGTGTGCCGTCTGGAGCCTGAAAAGTCAGTTTGATTGCTTCCGCATGTGCAACCAGGCCTTCTGCCACCTCGCCGCCAATGAACCTGGGAGAGAGCCAGACAGTCTTTTTTCCTTGTTGCGGCCCACCGCTCACATAAAGGCGTCCTGCATGTAGCTGTTCAGTCGCCGGCATCTTTATTTCAAAGTAGCCCTCCGCGCCGGCGCCCAGCAGCGGGTATTCAGCTTCAGGAAACCGCGGTTTGGGCTCTGCTACGGCCATAAGAGTGAGCGCCAGGCCCGCGCCTGCCAGGATCCATCGAGCTTGGGCCGTCTTGCGCAATGCATATTGCCGCACGATAACCACGATCGCTAGGCCAACCATCATTGCCCATCCTAGCCATTGCCAGAGCCCCGTCCCGCCGGACGCTGGACCTCGCAGGTCGAAGACGAAGAACAAGCTGAAGCTTTGAGCCAGCCACACCGATGCCACCAGAAATATCAACACTACGATAACGGCGCGGGCCATCTGCCTCTTTCCTCCCGTTACCACCGCGAGTGTTGCCAGAGGCAACAGCAGAACGGCCAGCATCAGGTTCAGGCCCAGCACTCTGGAAAAATGCTGAAAGGGAGCGAAGCCCGCGGCTGCAAGAAGGCAAAGTTGGGCCACAAACAATGGCAGATTGATCACAATGAAAACGAATAGAATTTTGGCAACGAGCAAACTTTGCCACCGGTAAGGCCGCGTAACCCAGAATTGGCGGTCGCCTGTAAGCGACTCTTCGTAAATCAGGCGCACCAAGACCGCCATCCATCCAAGCACCAGCAGAATGCCCAGAAGACCAGCCCCGGTGTAGCGCAATGCAGTTATCGTTCCGCCGTCATAGCTCAGACTGTCAATGGGCCTCCAAAGCACGGGCTGGCACCATGCATATAACACCAGCAGGAGCATCGATAACACAATTTCCCAGGAAAAGCGCTTCAGGTCTTTTTTGAAAATGTGGATGGTCTGGCTCATAACGTTCTCAATCCTCAAACCGCTCTGCGTCCGATCTTGGCCATCGCCAGGAAAATTGCCCGCAGACTCATTGGAGTGAAAGTTATGTCGCGCACATCTCTGAAGGCAGAGTGAATTGCCGCCCGTGTGCGTTCCTGATCGAACTGGCTGTCAATGAATTGAAAGGTTGTACTCGAACTTGCCGGTTGCAGCCACGCGACTGGGATGTTGGTTGGCGGTACAGCTGGCGCATTTAGCGTGACTTGCACGTCCCGGAAGCGGCCCGCCAAGCTGCTCATTTCCTCTGAAAATTTAAGCTGGCCTTCTTCCATGTAGCCCACATGGCTGCTAAAGCTTTCTATCTCCGCCAGATCGTGCGACGAAATCAGGATCGTGGCTTCGCTGGCGCGCTCCAGCAGGCTTTCCACAAGATCGTCACGTACCAGCGGATCCAGGCCCGAGAACGGTTCGTCCAGCACGATTAGCTTTGGCCGATACGCCAGTGAACTGGCCAGGGCTGCTTTCATCTTCATTCCCCGTGAAAGATGCCTGAGCTTTCTGTCCATTGGCAGCGTCATCTGCCGGACCAGCGCGCTTTCCAGGTCTCGGTCCCAGTTGGGGTAGAACGGACGCAGATAATCAAAGAACTGGTCAACTCGCATCCATTCAGGCTGATCCTGATTCTCGGAAATGTAGCCGATTTGCGCGAACCAATCACCCCTCAGTTTCGTAGAGTTTGTTCCTAATACCTCGGCGGTGCCATGACTGGGATGCAAAATGTTCATCAGCACTTTGATCATTGTTGTCTTGCCCGCGCCGTTAGGCCCCACCAGGGCGTAAATCGCGCCTTGTGGGATCTCCAGATTCAATTGCCGCAGGGCCTGCACACTTAGAAAGCTCTTGCTCAGGTTCTCTGTTCGAATTGCGCTACTCACTGGTTGAGTCCTCCTTATTGCGCTCCTTGCGACGCTTCGGCTGCCCCAGCCGTTTCCAATGCGCTTCCATTGCCTGCACAATCTGCGTAAATTCGATTCCCAGCTTTCTGGCCTCAACAACGAGTTGCTCAATTTCATTGCCCAGCAGCTCTGTTCGCTCCTGTTTGCTGGATTCCGGCAAATGCGCCACAACATTCCCAATGCCTGGCAACGTCTCCAGCAGTCCGTCATTCACCAGTCTCATCACAATTTTGTGGGCCGTGTTGGGATTGATTTTCAGTTCTTTGCTTAACGTTCTGACGGACGGAAAAGTATCGCCCGGCTGCATCGCCCCGGAGACAATCGCTTTCTTGGCCGCATAGACTGCCTGCTCATGAAGCGATGTGCCTGGGCGGAATTGAATACGAAACGGGATCACCACTGTACTATAACCGATAGTACAGGATGCGCAACTCCCCAATCACCGCTCGTTAATACTTGTTGAGGTAGGGCCCGCCCGCCAGGGGATCCTGTCGGTTGGCCAATCCAGCAGTTCTTCTGATTGCACTAGGTCAACTGCCCTCCCCGCCGTATCCTAAATAAGCAGCACAAAAGTCAATTTAGGGCGTTCTAGACGTGGAGGAATCTTATGCCGCAACCTGCCATCCGTGCAGCCGTATTGTTGCTGTTTATCACTGGGCTTGCGTCCCGCTTGCCCGCCCAAACCGATCCAGAGTTTGTAGTCAGCCTCAGTCCCTCCATTGTGAGCATCACTCAGGGCGGCACGGCGTCGCTTACGGTTCATATTGCTGTCAATGAGCGGCCCAGTTTTGAATTTAGCCTTTCCGGCCTGCCCTCGGGCATAGTTGCGCAGATTCCCGCCGGACATGCGGGCGCCACAACAATTGTTCTCACCGCTCTTCCAACTGCAGCCACTGGCACTTTCAATGTGGAGTTGACGGCCGTTGCCAGCAATTTTGCGCCTCCCAGGTCAACCAATGGTCCGCAGAGCCAGAGTTTCACTCTCAACGTGAAGCCACTGCCGGTGGTCCAATGGGAGTATCACGTGGAAACGGCCAGGACTGAGCAGGAACTTGAATCGGCCGCCACCAGTCTGGGCGCGCAATCCTGGGAACTGGTCAGCGTGGTGCTCACGGATCGCAACGGCGCCGACGAGTGGGTGGCGTTCTTCAAACGGCAAAAGCATCCTCACGAATAGACGCGCCAACTTTTTTAGATGTAGAGCTCGCCGCAGATCTTCGCAGATAAGCAGATCAAAAACTCGCCGCGAATTTCGCGAATGGACACGAATGAAGCCAAACAATCTGAGTCGATTTGCGTTTCTGGCGTTCGTTCGCGGCAAAGGTTTTGATCCGCGTTCATCCGCGTAAATCCGCGGTAGGATTTGATATAACCTAACCAAGATGAAGATTGAAACCCGCGCCGTTCACGCCGGCCGCAAACCTGAAGGCGGATCACGCGACGTTGTGCCCGCCATCCATCTCTCGACCACGTTCCATAAGGCCGACGATGGCACTCTTCCCGGCGGATATCTCTATGGCCGTCCCAACAATCCTAATCGTGAATCGCTTGAGCAAGCGCTGGCATCGCTGGAAGAAGGCGCGGCGGCGCTAGCTTTCTCTTCCGGAAGCGCAGCTACGCTTGCCGTTTTTCAGTCGCTCGCGCCCGGAGATCACGTTGTCGCCGCTGAAGACGCTTACTACGGCACGCCTATCTTGCTGCGCACCGTGATGGCCAACTGGGGCTTGAAGCACACGCTGGTCAACATGCAGGATCTCAGCGCGGTCGAGCGCGCCATTACCTCAGCCACCCGCCTTATCTGGACGGAGACTCCCTCCAATCCGCTGCTCAACGTGACCGATCTTCGCGCCATTGTTGCGCTGGCTAAAAAGTGCGGTGCCATGGTTGCTTGTGACAACACCTGGGCCACGCCGCTCTTCCAACTTCCACTTAACCTCGGCGTGGATGTGGTGATGCACTCGGTCACAAAATATCTTTCCGGCCACAGCGACGTAACCATGGGCGCGCTAGTCCTTGGAGAAAAAGGGGCGAGACAGAACGGCGGGAAAGAAAATGGCTTACTGGAAAAAATCATTGCGATCCAGCATGAAGGCGGTGCGGTGCCGTCGCCTTTTGAATGCTGGCTGACCTTGCGCGGCCTTCAGACTTTTCCGTACCGCGTCCGCGCCCACGCTGAAAATGCCCAGCGTGTCGCGGAATTTCTGAGCAGACAATCCAAGATCGAATCCGTGCACTATCCCGGTCTGCCTTCTCATCCCGGACACAAAATTGCCGCCGGGCAAATGTCGGGCTTCGGCGGGATGATGTCCATTCAGGTCAAAGGCGGACAGGCGGAAGCGTTCAAGCTCGTCTCAGGACTCAAGCTGTTTAGCCACGCCACTAGTCTCGGCAGTACGCACAGCCTGATCGAGCACCGCGCCTCGGTTGAAGGCGCAGCCACGCGCAGCCCTGCAAATCTGTTGCGTTTGTCGATAGGGCTGGAACATACCGACGATTTGATTGAGGATTTGGGTGAGGCATTGAAAAAGCTTTAGCCGCAGATTTCGCAGATAAACGCAGATGAAGAAAATTAAGACTAGCCGCGAATTGTCGCGAATGAACACGAATCAAATGGACGCTCTAGAGAGAGTAGGTTTGGGATAAATCGGGCACTCAGCGTAATTCGATAATTCTATTGCCCGCATTGAGTGAAGATTCAATGAATGGCCAGAACCGCTCAAATGCTTCCAAGAGAATCGAAGTGCGGCAATTTCCCAAGCGGACCCACAAGATTCTGGTTGTTGCTTCAGGCTTGCTCGCAAGATAAAAAAAATCTTCATCCTTGCTGATGATCACCCGCGCTTCCTGGT
>JBAVLE010000099.1:0-6470 GCA_049688735.1 Candidatus Angelobacter sp.
GACCAGAGCTGGTCAGCGCATGACTGGCAATTTCCGCAAGCGATGGTGAACGGAACCACGACGCGATCGCCGACTTTCAGCTTGTCACGGCTGATTCCGGGGCCAACCTCGACGACCTCGCCCATGAACTCGTGGCCCATGATGTCGCCTTGCTCCATGGTAGGCATGAATCCGTCGTACAAGTGCAGGTCAGAACCGCAAATGCAGGTGCTGGAAATGCGGATAATGGCATCGCGAGGATTCAGGATTTTTGGATCTGGCACGTTCTCAACAGTCATCTTCTCCGTACCCATCCAGCAAACTGCTTTCATGAGGCCCTCCTTTTGGCTTGTGCAATGTCAGTTAACTTTCCTTCGCCTTGGATTGGATCGTCGGGATTGAGAAGCCGCGCTGCGGCAGCAACGCTGGAACGTGGGCCATGCGACTGGCCTTCAACTGTGGGAATTTCACCTGCTTCAATCAATGCCTTCAGGCGGCGCAGGTCCTGCCGCATCATGAAGCTGGGATCCTTGCCTAGAATCTTGGCCAACGCTCCGCCTAGCGTGCCTGCGGGTGGCTGATAGACCACTACCACGGTAATGATGGTTCCCCGATTGGCCGGAGCGTTGCGGAATTTAACAATGCCATCAACGTAAATCTCGGAGTCTGGCAGGGAACGCCATGCAATAACATCGTCTTTGCGATCAAAAGCAATTTCGGCGTCCCATGTAACTCGTTTGCCCAGAGGGCCAATGGCAGTCCATCTGGAGCGGGTTTCTCCCATGAGTGTCACGGATTCAAGGTGGCGCATGAATAATGGCAGGTTCTCAAACTTGCTCCAGAACTGATAAGCCTCTTCTGGAGTACAGTTCAACAGGATGCTGCTGCGGGCAATCAACTCCCGAGGTTTGGCGCCGGCCTTGGCGCCTGCATATGACAGCAGTCCGCCGGCCGTTGCCATGGCAACACCGGATTTGGAACGTTTAGACAATCCAATTAAAGCCAGCGCGCCTCCTGTAATCAACGCGCTCCAGCGGAATGCAGTTTCCATGCGATGTCGGCGGCCTTGAGCATTCCGTAAGTGAATGCGTGCAGCTTCGCTCATAACAACACAACCTTTCCTTTTGGAATAATCAATCAGATGCGTTGAGGAAATGATGGGTGTGCTAGATGAACGGTTTTTCGCGGAGCTCACAAAGACAAGAAGTGCACCACTTCTAATATGAATTTTGTGAGGGGAAGAGCTGCTCGGGTCAGATCAGACCAGCAGTGGTTACTCGCCTTAAAGCGCGACGCCAAATGCGCAAGTTCTTGCTTTCCTTTTCTTACGCACAATTTACACCAAATGAAGACAGCGCCAGCGCAAGTGCCTGTTGAAAATCCGCCCGTTTGGAAGCGGTATAATCTAAATTCCAGCATGAGTTATCAAGTTCTAGCGCGTAAATACAGGCCGCAACGTTTTTCTGAGGTGATTGGGCAGGAACACGTGACCCGTACCCTGAAAAACGCGATTGAGCAGCAGCGGATTGCGCATGGTTATATTTTCAGCGGCCATCGTGGCATCGGTAAAACGACCATTGCTCGCATTCTGGCAATGGCGCTGAATTGCCGTGGCGTTGATGGCAAAGCGGACAAACCAACACCGGAGCCCTGCGGCGTGTGCGATTCATGCGTGGAAGTCCGTGCCGGCAGTTCGGTAGATGTGATTGAGATTGACGCGGCGACGAACCGCGGCATTGACGAGATCCGAGAACTGCGCGATGCGGCCCGATATCGCCCGGCACGTGATCGCTTCAAGATTTACATTCTGGACGAAGCTCACCAGATCACGGATGCCGCGTTCAATGCGCTGCTTAAAACATTGGAAGAGCCTCCACCACACATTATTTTTATGATGGCGACAACGCAAGCCGAGGACATTCCACAGACTATCCGTTCGCGCTGCCAGCATTTTAGTTTTCACGCAGTGAAATTTGATGAGATCGTGAGCCAGCTGGGCGCGATTGCCGGTAAAGAGAATATTCAAACAGATGATGAAGCTTTAGCCGTGCTGGCCGAAGCAGGTGACGGCTCAATGCGCGACGCGCTCTCCATCATGGACCAGGCCATTGCGTGCTGCGGCACCAAGCTCAGCGGAGAACTGGTGCGCGGGCTCGTCGGGAATGTTGGCTCTGAGGTTTTTGAAGATTTGATGGGGACAGTCTCACGCGGTTCCAGTGAAGAAGCCTTGCGTACGCTCGACCGGCTCATGACTGAAGGGCACAATCCGGCGCACTTTGCGCGCCAGTTGGTACGCTTTCTGCGCAATACGGTGGTAGCTAAGGTGGCTGGCGATGATTCTTCGCTGCTGCAAATCTCATCCGACGAGCGGGCGCGCGTGGGACGGGTGGCCAGCCAGTTTTCTGAGGAAGAGCTGGCACGGTTTCTGCAGATCATGCTGCGTACCTTCGATGAACTTGGATACCGGCAGGAGCAAAGATTTCATCTTGAGTTGGGCGTACTGAAGCTGGTGCATGCGCAACGCATTCTTCCGCTCGAGCAGATACTCAGCCAGGTTGGAAGTGAAACGCAGAAGATTCCTGAGCCGCAACGAGTAGCGGCAGCCCGGCCTACGCCGGTAAGTGCTTCATCGACGGCGGCACCAGGATTCAGCGGGGCTGCCAGGCAGCAAAGCCCTGTCTCGCCGTTTGAAGCTGATCGCGCGCGCAAGGGCCGCAGCTTTGATCCGGAAATGTCGACAGCGGCCGGGACAACGTTACAGACCCAAGCGTCGGCAACAGCTACGGCCGTGGCGGTGGAAGAGCCGCAGACAAGCGATGATCCGGGCACGATTCTGGGGCATATAGTGGTTGCCCTGGAGAAGACCCCCGGAGGAGACAATCTGGCATCGACATTGGCTGAAGGCTCTGCTGCGATTCAGGGTAACGAACTGATTGTAACGGTGGCACGTCCGCAATCGGTAATTCCGTTCATTATGAATGCCGAACAAAGGCAGATTGCTATTGCTGCGGCCACATCAGCAGCAGGACGGACGTTGAAAGTCACTATTGTTGGCGGGGCCAAGCCAGACACAAATGGTTCCGCTGCAGCCGTCGTGCGTCCCCGCAACGGAGCAAGCGCGCGAAGCCGTGCGGCAGAAGATCCAATCGTACAGCGGATGCGCGAGAAATTTGGCGCAGAAATTCGTACCGTGATTGATCATCGCGAGAAAAACTAGGAGAAACCATGGGCGGATTTAACTCACGCCAATTTCAAGAAATGTTGGAGAACGCGCAGAAGCAGGCACAGGACCTGCAGAGCAAGATGAAGCAGACGGTAGTCGAAGCTTCTTCCGGCGGCGGCACAGTCACCATCAAGATGAATGGGCAAAAGCAGGTGCTGGAGACGAGAATCGATCCTGAAGCGGTGAAAGCGGGGGACGTAGAGATGCTGCAAGACCTGGTGACAGCGGCTGTAAATGCAGCGGGGCAGAAGGTGGATGAAGCCATGCAATCGACGGTGGGTGGCATGCTGGGCGGAATGGGAATTCCGGGAATGTAGAGGGACTGTGTCAAAGTTCGCCGAGCCAATGGCTCGACTGATTGATGAGCTGAAGAAACTTCCTGGCGTTGGCGGTAAGAGCGCCCAGCGTCTGGCTTTTCATATTCTCCGCTCCAGCGCTGAGGATGCGGACGATCTCGCGGCGGCCATTCGGAACCTTAAAGAAAAACTTCATCTTTGTTCCGTATGCAGCAACATCACAGATGTTGATCCTTGTAGTTATTGCACCAGCGCTACCCGAAACCAACGGCTGGTTTGCGTGGTGGAAGAGCCCACGAATATTGCGTCGATAGAAAAGGCACGGTTTTATAACGGCGTTTACCACGTTCTGCACGGCGCAATTTCCCCGTTACATGGCGTAGGGCCAGAGCATTTGCGGATACCTTCTCTAATGCGAAGGATAGAGAGCGGTAGCCTGGACGAAGTGATTCTCGCCACCAATCCCACGATCGAAGGCGAGGCTACGGCGATCCATTTGACTGGTTTGCTGAAACGTCCTGGAGTGAAGATCACACGGATTGCGACCGGAATTCCAGCCGGCAGTGATATTGAATATGCCGACGAAGTGACCATGCTCAAGGCGATGGAAGGCAGAAGAGAGCTTTGACCACAAAAGAGAACCTTTTAACCACAAAGGACACAAAGGGAACCCAAAGTGATTGGAACCCAAGAACAGGTTAATCCTTCTGATCCTTGGTGATCTTTGTGGTTAAGTTTCCTAATTCCTCAGTTTAGCCAGCAAATCCTGCGGATGAACTGGTTTCGCCAGAATCTCAAACTC
This sequence comes from Candidatus Angelobacter sp., assembly GCA_049688735.1. Lineage (GTDB taxonomy): Bacteria > Acidobacteriota > Terriglobia > Terriglobales > Acidobacteriaceae > Angelobacter. The sequence continues at coordinate 4,301 of JBAVLE010000099.1, forward strand.
ATGGCCCTGGGCGCGTGCTTTTTCCAATAGATCGGCGGTTGCGGCCTGGCCGGAGAAGAGAAGGATTTTGCATCCGGGTAGGGCCTGGCGGATGCGGATAGCGGCTTCAATGCCGTTCATGTCAGGCATGATGACATCGCTGATGATCAGGTCGGGCTTGGTTTCACGCGCGCGATCAACGGCCGCTGTTCCTGTGTAAACGGCTGAGGCATCGAATCCATTCTGATTGAGAATTATTGCCAGGGTGTCCGCAATAACGCGCTCGTCATCCACCACCAAGACTCGGGGTTTGGAAGGCTGACCATTGGATGTCAATTTGGAACTCCTGTAACGGTAAGATCAGGACCGATTCAATCTACCAAAAACCATTATAACGTGTGGCAGCATGCTAATGTCCTTACAGAGATGCTGGATTAGGCAAAAAAGAGGGCTGCATTGGGCCAACCTGCAATTCTTTGCCAGCTTCTCACCTGTAAACACATGGAGGATATTCAATTTATGCGCCGGACAGCCACGCTCATACTCTTCGCGCTGGTGGCTGGAGCAGTGCTCTTTGCCCAGAACCCGCCGGGAACCAATAACAATCCGGTGACCACGCCGCAAACGCAAAATCCGGCGGTGCCAAATACGGCGCCAAATAATGGAACCGCGCCTGCACATACAGATGTTCCCCAGGGAAATGCCGGACAAGCGCCAAACCCGGCGCAGAACGCACCGGCTGCAAACACAGCCGTAATCGATGAAGTGGGGGCAGGCACTGAGATACATGCAGGTTTGGATACACCTTTATCCAGCAAGACTGCAAAGCCGGGTGATCGGTTTACAGCGACTGTGAGCGATCCAGTAAGGGCAAATAATGGCGCGGTGGTCATCCCTACAGGAGCAAGAGTCGAAGGCGAAGTAGCCGAAGCAGAAGATGAAAAGACGCTGACCGCTCTGAAGGACAAGCCTAAGTTGAGCCTGCGTTTTAGAGATGTGGTATTGCCAACAGGCCAGACGGTCCCGCTTACGGCAACTTTGGTTTCCGTGCATGATACCAGCGGCAAAAATCCCAAGAAGGCCGGAACAGAAGGCGGCAAAGATTCCAAGGCTATTGGCGCGTTCTCTGCGACGGGACGGAATGTGGGCGGGCCGATCAAGGGCTTGGCGATTGGGACGCTTTCAGGCGGAGGCTACGTTGTAGCTACCAACGGAAAAGACGTGCGTCTTCCCGCGCAGGCAATCATGCTTATCCGCGTGGACCAGCCGTTGAGCTGGAATGGAACAACTACGCCGTTGCCGAGATAAGATAAGGCGGAAAATAAATGCCGTCACCAAGAGCGACGGCATTGTTTTTAGGAATAGATCCAAGCGAAATGTTAGCGCCTGCGTGCTGTCGTCCTGCGCTCTTTGTTGCGGCGCAAACGCGCAGCTTCTCTGCGCTGCTTGCGTTGGCGTAAAGCTTTCTTTTGGCGCGCGACTTCCTCTTCAGAGAACATGGTGCGCCGGCAATTTTTCAGGCCGCAATAGCAGGGCGCTTTCTCGCCTATGTCGCCATCGAAGAGGTTGTAGTCATAGGTGAGTTCTTCTCCGGCTTCGATATCACGCAACGCCATGACCCATATGCGATTGTCGATCTGGTCAGTCTCACAGTTGGGATCACAAGTATGGTTCACGAAAGCGGCCATTCCGAAACCATCGATAATGGTGTCGCCATCGTCCATGGCGAAGAGGTACGTTACCTCTGTGTCAGCATACATCCCTTCGCATGCCTTGGCGGTGAGACGCGGGCCGGTATATTCCAGAATGAGCGCGCTCTTTTTGATGGCAGCCGTGGTGTAAACGCCGGCGCCGTGCAGGGAAGATGATTTGACGATAATGGCCATAGAACAATCGGATGAATGATAAATGATAGATCACCAGTCTTGCGATCGAATGTAGCCGGCCACTGCCGGCAACTTCCTGCATCGGCACGCCATTTATTCACCGCTAAGTTGCTCTTGGCTGCCGTTGCACAGCGCGTTGCAGCGTTTTGTCCAGCGCTGCTTTTGCCGTCTGGTAATCCTGCGCATTGATTTTTCCGTTCAATCGATCTGATTCAAGCTGGAAAACCTCCTCTTTCATGGCTTCCATCAACAATGCGGAGCGGTCCTGAGGTACAGCGTGTCCGGCTGTGGCAGGGACATTCTGG
>JBAVLE010000100.1:0-6648 GCA_049688735.1 Candidatus Angelobacter sp.
GGGCTGATCCGGACCAGTGGGGACGCGTGAATTGGGCGGCACATCTCCATGCCATCTATGTTTTTGCGTTGCCCAATGCATTGATCATTGCGGCAATACTCTTTGCGATTGCGGTAATGGCGCGCAACGAGGTTGTCCCATTTATTGGAGCCCTGGTCCTGCTGATCGGATACATTGCGGCAGGCGTGCTGCTCCAGGATTTGCGGCATGAAAACTATGTCGTATTCGCAGACCCATTTGGCATCCGCACCTTTGCTTTAACAGCCAAATACTGGACTGTGGCTGACAAAAACAGCATTCCAGTGGCTCTAAGTGGCTTGATGCTGTGGAACCGTCTTTTGTGGGCAGCGGTTGCAGGCGCTATCTTTACATTTGCCTATTTCCGCTTTAGCTTTTCTGAAAAGGCGAGCAAAGCCAAGCCGGCGGAAGCCGACTCGCAAGCCCAGCCGATCGCAGTGGGCCGCCCGGTGCTCAATCCTAATCTTCGTTTTGTAGCATGGAAACAACTGTTCCAGTCCCTGGGAATCCACCTGCGGGGAATGCTGGTAAGCGTTCCTTTCATTATTATCATGCTGGCCGGAGGTTTGAACTGCCTCCTCGGGCTGATGTTCAACGCGACTGAAGGTTACGGCAACCACACGCTGCCCGTAACTTTTTGGGTGCTCGACCTGATACGCGGAACGCTCTACCTGTTCGTCATCGTGGTAGTGACCTTCTACGCCGGAGCGCTTGTCTGGAAAGATAAGGATGAGCGGATGGACGAGATTGTGGATGCAACACCTGTGCCCGAATGGATCTCCTATACCACTCGCCTTGTGACATTGGTTTTCATGGTAATGTTGGTCCAGGTCTTTGCGCTGCTCAGCGGCGTTGCGGTGCAGGCGTGGCATGGCTACCATCGTTTTCAGATTGGTTTGTATTCCTACGAATTGCTTGTGCGCGATCTCTCGCTCTTTGTGGCCCTTGCGGTGCTCGCGTTTTTTATCCATGCAATCGCGCCAAACAAATATTTGGGCTATGCGATCTATATCGCTTTCCTCACGGCAAACGCCTTTATGTGGGGGCCGTTAAACGTCGCCACAAATCTTGTTCAGTTTGCCGGCACTCCCAATGTGGTCCATTCAGATATGTTTGGCGATGCGCCTTACCGGCAATCATGGGACTGGTACGCACTCTACTGGCTGCTGTTTTGCGGCTTGCTGGCAATTTCGACGGTCATGTTCTGGCCTCGCGGCAAACAGGACCGCTGGGCCGGAAGGCGGCAGAACGCAGCCCAGCGCTTTCACGGAGGATGGATATCCGGCGCGGCGTTGTGCCTGCTGGCCTTCGCTTCAACCGGCGCATGGATCTGGTACAACACTGAAGTTATTAACCGGGTTGTTGGACCAAAAACTTTGCAGCGTCGCCAGGCCGATTATGAAAAGACCTACAAGCAATATGAAAAACAGAAGCAACCTCGCGTCCGCAGCGTAAAGTACGCGATTGACGTGTATCCAGAGTCGCGCAACATGACGATGCGGGCCGAGCAAGTAATCCAAAATCCATACCCGCAGCCGCTCACGGAAATCCATTTCACCATTGATCCTAATTACCTGACAGAGATTGACATTCCGGGAGCGTCACTGAACAAAGATGACGAGAAGCTCTACTACCGGATCTACAAATTGGATTCGCCGTTGCAGCCTGGTGAAAGCCGCACCATGCATTTTACGGTAAAGAGCAAGAATCGCGGCTTTGAAAATGAGTTAAGCACGGTGGAACTAGTGCAGAACGGGAGTTTTTTTAACAACACGATTGGCCCGGTCATTGGTTATAACTCGCAGCGCCAACTAACCGATCCCAATGACCGGAAGAAATTCGGCTTAAAAGAGATTGATCTAATGCCGCCTCTTGAGCGCAACTGCACAGACGATTGCCGCGAGAACTATCTGGGTGGCCACTCCGATTGGGTGGATGTGCAGACGGTCATCAGCACTTCAGCAGATCAACTGGCAATTGCGCCGGGTTCGCTAGTGCGGGAATGGCAGGAGAATGGACGCCGGTATTTTGAATACAAGCTTGATCACCAGTCACTGAACTTTTATTCCTTCATGTCTGCCCGTTATGAAGTGGCGCGGGAAGAGTGGAACGGCATCAAGCTTGAGGTTTATTACGACCGGCAGCATCCCTGGAACGTGCCGCGAATGATGAATTCGCTCAAGAAATCGCTAGACTATTACACCAAGAATTTCGGTCCTTACTACCACAAGGAAGCGCGCATTATTGAGTTTCCGCGTGTGGCCCGCTTTGCCCAGGCTTTCCCCGGCACCATGCCGTATTCGGAGGCCATCGGTTTCATCGCCAACATCAACAAGCCTGAGGATATTGATTTTGTTTTTTATGTGGTTGCGCATGAGATGGGGCATCAATGGTGGGCGCACCAGGTGATCGGTGCCAACATGGAAGGCGCGACGCTGCTTTCTGAAACCATGGCGCAATATTCCGCGCTGATGGTGATGGAAAAGGAATATGGCCGCGACACGATGCGGAAATTCCTCAAGTACGAAATGGATAATTATCTGCGTTCCCGTGGCGCTGAAAGGTTAAAGGAACGTCCATTGCTAACGGTGGAAGCGAACCAGGGCTACATTCACTATCGCAAAGGAAGCGTGGTGTTGTATTACCTGAAAGAGATGATTGGAGAGGAAGCGGTCAATCGAGCGCTGCGCAAAGTGATCCAGCAGTATGCGTACGCGCAGCCGCCTTATCCTACGTCGCATGCGCTGGTGGACGCATTACAAGAGCAAACACCACCTCAATTGCAGTACTTGATCAAGGACCTGTTCGAGGACATCACCATCTTTTCTAACCGCACACTGGACGCTACCGCCCATTCACGCGCGGATGGCAAGTATGACGTGACCATTCAAGTGGAGGCACGCAAATACAAAGCTGACGCCAAGGGAAATGAAACAGAGGTCCCGATCAACGACTATATCGACATTGGGGCGTTCGCCAAGCCAGCCAAGAACAAGAAGTATGGGGACACGCTCTATCGCGAACGCGAGCACATCACGCAAACCAACTCGACCTTTACGTTTGTAACAGCCTCGCTGCCGGAGAAAGCCGGCATTGATCCGTTTGCTTTGTTGATCGACCGGGTCCCGGATGACAACATCAAGACCGTGAGCCTGGCAAGAGGTAAGTAGCAGAAATTAAGCGAGGTAGCTTCCAACCGTCGCCTGCCTGGCTTATCAAAAATCTATCTTGCACAGATGTTGTTTAAGACTAGCAATTGCCCTCTTGCCACCATCATCCCTGGAGATCTTTCGGCTTCGCTGTGCTACGCTCAGGATTTCGGCAGCGGCGGATCGAAAGGCGGAGCCGGTTTATTGCCGGGTCCGCCGTAGTAAAAGCTGATCAGTGGCCCCAATAGATGAGGGCTTGGAGCGGCGACAGAACTTAATACACGCCGAAGTAATTGTCTCCGTTTACATCGAAGATCGAGGCCAGCTTGGTGATCTTGAACAGGTCGCGTATGCGCTGCTTGGGATTGGCGAGTTCCAAAATGCAGTTCGCGTGGTTTGCAGCCATAAAGACGCTGACCAGGGCGCCGAGGCCGGAACTATCCACGTATTCCACTCCGGTAAGGTCGAGCACGATACGCTTGGTGCCGGGAATAAGTTCGCGAATAGTGCTCTGCAGCAAGTCCGCGGTTTCTGATGAAATCTTGCCAGTTCCTCGGATGATAGTTGCCTCCGGGTTCTGTTCTGTACTTAGTTTTAATTCGGACGCGGGAGTAGGGCTAGCAGCCATGATGCCTCCTTTATGTATCCATTCGCTGCCAATAGGGCTTTGTGAAAGCTTGCTTGGGATTGGATGGACCTTGTACTACTTTTGGACTGGTGATTCATAACCCTGGGTTCGGAAAGACCACGTTACCATACACCCTCATGCGGCAAAGTCAAGTCCGTAGAGGCCGGAATAGATGCTATGAAGGGGTTAGTTCTTAAGCCGGCCATGAACTAATTGGAGCCAGAAAGAGTCCAAACGCAGCACTGCCCAGAGCGCTAGTGCACTCTGGGCAGCAAAACCAGGTTTACAGAACTTTTACGTTCTCAGCCTGCAAGCCTTTGGGGCCTTTGGTCACTGTAAATTCCACCGCCTGGCCTTCTGGCAAGCTACGGAAACCGCTGGACTGGATCGCGGAGAAATGCACAAACACGTCTCCATCGCCGCTGTTCCGGGTGATAAATCCAAATCCTTTTGCGTCGTTAAACCACTTCACAATTCCTTGTTCCATTTGTATTGTTCCTTTGTTATTTTGATATTCCTGCTGAAGGCGATTGACTGGTATTTGTGAGGTGGGTTGTCGCTTTGAAAGGCTGGACCGGCTCGCTAACCGTTGGTGAATCACTTAACGGGAAGTCTTAGTATACCACATCGGCCGCAGCCCTGGAGATTGGTTCTATTACGCCTTATTTGCTATGCAGACTTCCGTGACGCGATCTGATGACTGGTCTTCCTCACCTCTTTTGTTTCTTCCGGCAGTTCCAAAGGAATGCGGTGGTCTCGTGCGGAGGATCTTCCTGCGTGTACCCAGCCAAAGCGCGTGAGCAACGATCCGGCAATGCTCGACCATGCCGCCGCACGGCGCAACTTTGTATTGCCTGTAATGGCATAGGCAATTCGCAATCCAAATGGCACCGGCCCGGAGAGCACTCCTCCTGCCCGCACCATCGCGCCGCTCCAGCCCTGCCGCAAAGGTTCATTCACGCGGTTGCGCTTGGTTTCCAGCTCAACGCCTTCATATATCTCGTAAGCTGAGGCGCTAATTCCCAGCAAATTGAGCGCACTGCTGTTCTCAGAACCTAGCAATTCCAGAGCAGAAACCGCACAGTTTACTCCTGACGCTGCAAAATGAAGCGGCAGCGTGCCTACATTCTGATTCCAGACCGGGACCACCGTCGCGCCGATCAGCACACCGGTATAGCTTGCCATGACCACCCCGGTGGCAGCGGCAAGCGCGCTGGCAGCATTCTCAATGATTGTTACCGGAAGTGACTTGCCCAGCTTCTGTTGCGCTAGATTCGCAAAAGCCGATGCCGCGGAAAAACTGGAGAAGGCTGAGAGCGTCCATGCGCCCATGCTCATGGCACTTTGAGGTTTAAAGACGCGTAGCATGTTTAAAAATCGCGACGGCATGCCCAGATCTTTGATCAACAACACTGAAGACAGAGCGCCTCCCCCAGCGGCGATCCAGCGTGCGTTGCGCACCAACTCACGATCATCGGAAAGCCAGTTCGCCATGTTTGCGATTACAGCGGATGCCCCGGCCGCGCCACCGACAAAGAAATAGATCGGCACCTCCGGCTTCCATTGCGGTTCTTTGAGTAGCGGCACACCGTAATATCCGGTTTCCGGTGTGGCTCTGGGGAATGGCGCGCCCGCAGGGACAATGCCCTGCGCAGACACCGTGCCTTCTTCTTGAGCCTCGCGGCGGATTGCTGCCAACCGCAGCTCACTTTGTGAATCCGGTATGCGTCCGGGTAGTTCGGGCAAGGGAACTCGGCTCATCGCCTGCCTCCAAGAAACGCGAGCAAGGTCGCGCCCAGCATGGCTCCCGCCGCCACTGCGGCAGACTGCCATCCTTTTTTCAAATACGTTGTGGGCACTTCAGGATTTGGCGGCAAGTTGTAAGCCCGTGGGTCTCCTCGTAGCAGAAACATCGCGTGAATGCCTTTGACGCTCGTGTCAACGGGGTCGTAAATCACAGCATCTGTGACGCCGCGAGATTTCAATACTTCAAGTCTTACGTTCGCTTCTTCTCTGAGCTCATCCAGCTTGCCAAACTTGATTGACTCCGTAGGGCACGCCTTGGCGCAGGCTGGTTGCAAGCCCGCGCTCTGCCGGTCAGAGCAGAAGGTGCACTTGAACGCCCTGCCATCATCTTCATTCTTTTCCACCACGCCAAACGGACAGCTCACAACGCAATAAGCGCAGCCGTTGCAGATATCCGGCTGTATGTAAACTGCGCCAAAGTCCATACGCACAATCGCGCCGGTAGGGCAGGCCTCAAGGCAGCCCGCGACCTCGCAGTGTTTGCAGACATCAGAAGAAAAGCCCCACGCCGGCAGTTGCTCTGGCGCGTTTCCGCCAAGGCCGATCTCCGGTGTGTTCTCCACGAACTTCACATGCCGCCAGGTGGAATGCCCCACGGCCATCGTGTTGTCGTAAGAAAAACCGCTCCACTCATAACCGTCCGCGCCGAGTTGGTTCCATTCTTTGCACGCGACCTCGCATGCTTTACAGCCGATGCACAAAGTTGAATCGGTAAGGAACGCTGTTGTGCTCATGCTGTCCTCCGCAGATCTGAGTTCAGGACATCCAACGCCTGCTTGCCTCGTGGTAGGCGTCCCTTGCGCGCGTGGCACACCAGAGCCTTGGTTTCCATGATGCGCACGTTCGGCTCTTCAGAAATTGCCAGCAGATCATTTGGAACGTCGCTGGTGATCACGCCTTTGTATCCGAATTGGTAGGGCATGCAGATGGTGTTTCTCATTTCGCCATCGATCATCAGTGGTTTGTTGCGCTCAGTAATCAGCACCCTGGCTTCCACAATCCCTCGCATTGTTGTGATCACCATGTAGTCGCCATTTTCCAAACCGA
>JBAVLE010000101.1:0-2804 GCA_049688735.1 Candidatus Angelobacter sp.
ACTTTGCGCAATCTGGTTGTGCTACTGAATGTTTAGAAGGTTTCAAAAGGTACATTGATGCCTTGAACAAACGTCGACTTCGGCCATTCCAGAAGATCCGTCGTTCGGATGATGTACACATTCAACATTAGCTGGCAAATTTATGCCGAAGATTAAATCAAGGAGCGATACTGCACGCGTAATATGAGTGTGGAGACTGATGGAGGGAGGTTATAAAGTTGATGCCGAATGATAAATGGCATCCAGCACTTCAGTCACTCGAACAAGCTCATCATTTCTGACATTGAAACGCTCATTGATTTGTAAGCGTTCAAGCCATTCCAGCCCGGCTCGTCCAGGCCAGTCGTCGGGGCCAGAAATCAGGGGAATGCGCTTTGTTCCTTCATAGCGCTCCGCGACAAAATCATAGAAAGAGCCGTTCACGTTGTGAAAAGATGCACCACCACGGGTACCAAAGAATTCAGAGGAAATGATGCAGTCTTGGCCAACCGAAATCCGCCACGAGCATGTCAGGTTGATTACAGCTCCAGAGGCGGTTTCGATTTGAGCAGTTGCGTAATCTTCTACCGCATTGGATTGCCCGTTCAAGTGCCGTCCTTGGGTATAAAGGTTACTGTTCACTTTGAGCACCGGTGGAAAGCCGAGCATCCATAGAGCGGCATCAATTAAGTGGATGCCGAGATCCATTACACACCCACCTCCCGAGCGTGTACGATCATAAAACCATTCCTTATCAGGGCCGTACGCATTATGGAATACAAGGTTTGCCGCGTACACGTCGCCCAGCAGGCCTGAAGAGATTACTCTGTGAATGGCTTGCAACGCAGCGGTAAACCGGTAAGCCATATCGATGGCCAGCAGTTGATCGGCTTTTCTTGCTGCTTCCACCACTCGGCGTGTCTCGTTGGCAGTGCGGCCAAGCGGCTTCTGACAAAATACCGGTAAGCCACATTCCAAAGCGCGCACTGACTGTTCGGCATGTTGTGCGCTGGGCGTCGCGATGATCACACCATCAATCCCGGCACTCAGTAGGTCGTCGTAGCTGATAACTGTTTTCGCTTGAGGAGCCACAACCAAGGCTTGCTGCAATATTTCTGGCGAGGTATCGCAGATTACCGCGACGTGTGCCAGACCGCTCTTTGCTATTACCTCCATGCGGTTGCGGCCGATCCAACCGACTCCAAGAAAACCCAGGCGGGGTAGCTTCTTCTTAGTGTTAAGAACGTTTTCGGGTGCGATAGAAGTGTTACCCATAAAATATTGTGGCTTTCAAAAATCCGTCAGGACGGGAAAGCGTTGTCTCAAAGGCATCCGGCAGGGCCGCTAAAGGGAAGGCATGTGTGCATACGGTCCGCGGATCAAATACGCCGCGCGCCGCAGCTTCCACAGCTTTATGCATGCCCTGCAGATAAATTTTCTCGTCGCGCTCATGAGCATTCACCACATCCAGGCCGCGCCAATTCCACATTTGCATGTTGATTTGGCGAGCGCCATCCTGATGGTAACCAGCAATAATCAGCTTTGCCCGAGTGCCCGTGAGCTCTCCAGCAAGATCAAGCGGCCACTGTTTTCCGGTGGCCTCAACCACCCGTTCACACATTTTGCCGTCAGTCAGATGCTGGACTCTATCGATCACCTTGTAATGATCGTCCATCAAGATCACTTCTTTAGCTCCCATTGTCTGCGCTACTTGCAGGGCGTAGGGTCGGCGTGAAATTGCGATTACTTGCGCTTGAGCCAGTGAGGCCAGCCGCGTCAATACCGCGCCGAGAAAGCCGATGCCCACAATCGCAACCGTTTGGCCCGCATGTATATCGCTGCGCTCAAAAATGTTCATTGCACAGCCAAACGCCTCTCCCGGAAACGGTAGAGAAAGTAGGGAAGATGGCAGCAAGGCCAGTGATGAAGCTGAAACCAGGTCGTATTCGGCATAGGAATGCGCCCCCAGGAATGCTACGCGGTCGCCTTCTTTGATGCTCTTAACCTCAGCGCCCACTGCGTCCACATGGCCCCAACCTTCATGGCCAAGCCCGCCAGGATCTGTGGGATATTGTGACCAGGGCATCCCTTCCCACATGGCCAGGTTGGAGGCACACACTCCACATCCTTCCAACCGCACGCGTACTTCACTGCGCGAAGGCTCAGGCTTGGGAATTTCGCGCAACTCAAGCTTTCGTGGTCCTGTCAGTACAGCAGCTTGCATCAGCCTCTCGGATTCATTCGCGTTCAAGCGGGAATTTCTACGACGAGTGAAGGATTAGAGGAGTGATTGAGCTAAGTAGATGCCACATGCACTTCGATGTCGGGCATTGGCGCAACTTGACATAGCTTTGATCACGGCTGCTGAACTTGCGGCAGTCGCTCCGCTGTGGGTCCAAATGAAACCGTTGTTCCGTGAAGCCCGCTAGGCGGAACGTCGCCGATCATTTTGTCTTTCGGCGTTTGCACCTCAATTAACTTTCCGTGTTCAAGCACCAGAATCGTGTCGCAGCTTCTTAACGTGTCCAGACGATGCGCAATCATGAAAGTGGTCCGCTTCTGCATCAATTCTTCTGTCGCTGCAAGGATGGAGGCTTCTGTAGTTGTGTCTACAGAACTAGTGGGCTCATCGAGAATCAAAATAGGGCTATCGCGCAGAAAAGCGCGTGCCAGAGAAATACGCTGGCGTTCTCCACCAGAAAGTCGCGCTCCCCGCTCGCCCACACCACTGTCATATTGCTCAGGCAGAGTGCAGATAAATTCATGGGCACAAGCGGATTTGGCAGCAGCGACAATTTCTTCATCGCTCGCCGTATGCTTTCCGT
>JBAVLE010000102.1:0-6206 GCA_049688735.1 Candidatus Angelobacter sp.
ATTGCGCCCGGCATCAAATTCGCAACGCGCGTAATGTCCCGTGGCCAACATGTCCGCGCCAATCTGCCGCGCGGTTATCAGCAACTGGTCAAACTTAAGATGGTTGTTGCACAGGCTGCACGGAATCGGCGTGCGGCCGGAAAGATACTCATCAATAAACGGACGCACCACGTCACGCTCAAAACGATCCTCGTGGTTGACCACGTAATACGGAATGCCCAGGTCCTCAGCGACACGGCGCGCATCGTACACGTCATCAATGGAGCAGCAGCGGCCCTGCACCTGCTCGGGCATGCCTTCGTGTCCGGCAAGGCGGCGCTGGTTCCACAGCTGCATGGTCAGGCCCACAACGTTGTGCCCCTCAGCGCGCAACATGGCCGCAACGGTGGACGAATCCACACCGCCGGACATGGCTACCGCAATGGTCTGAGTGCTCATATCAACCTTTTTCAATTATAGATGCTCGCGGGAAGAGCTCAGCGCAATCAGTCTTGAGAAGATGCAGCCTTGGCCATCGTCTCTTCAGGGCTCTGGTGGTCTGTGCTCCGCCTCCCCCAGCGCTCCACTGAAGGCGCTTTGTCCCCGATCTCAGCGTAGAGTGCCGTGGCTCGGGTGAGCGCATCAGTAACGTTAGCGCAGATATTTTCCGGGCCTACATGTTGCTCAAACTCCGACTGCCGCATTAATCGCTGGGGCTGTTCACGCGCACCACACAGGATCAGTCCACGTCCGCTGGCTTTCACGCGATCGGCCAGTTCTTCCAGCGCGCGTATTCCGGTGGCATCAATGGCTGTCATGTTGCGCAGACGCAGAATCACAATCGGCGGAAGCTCCGGTATCTGCTCCACCAGTTCGTCTATCTTATCCGCCGCGCCGAAAAGAAACGGCCCGTGAATGCGGAACACCGTGGCATACGGAGGAATTTCTTTGTCTTGTAGAACGTGCAGCTTGCTCTCTTCCAGATATTTCGGCGTCACGCGTGAAATTGTTGTCGTCGCCGTAACTTTGCGGATAAATACCAATGCAGCCAGAATCATTCCTGCTTCCACGGCAACCGTCAGGTCGGCGAACACGGTCAACACAAACGTAGCTGACCAGCATGCCACCTCCAGTCGTGAGAGCTTCAGCAACTCCGGAATCTCGGCCCACTCGCCCATGTTGTAAGAGACCACCAGCAGGATTGCCGCCAGCACCGCCAGCGGAATGAACTTCGCCACCGGCGTGGCAAACATCAGGATCGCCAGCAGCGTGAGCGCATGGACCATTCCCGCAACCGGGCTTCGCGTTCCCGATCGTATGTTGGTCGCTGTGCGGGCAATCGCGCCTGTGGCGGGCAGGCCGCCCATCAGCGGAGAAATAAAATTCGCGACGCCCTGCGCGATCAACTCCACGTTGGGGTTGTGTTTTTCTCCCTTGCCAAACATTCGATCGGCCACCACGGCAGACATGAGCGACTCAATTGCGCCCAGCATCGCTACCGTAATCGCCGGCGCAATCAGGGGGCGAATCAGGTCCAGACGAAACTGCGGAATCTTCAGCGCGGGCAGGCCTGAAGGAATCCCGCCAAAACGCGTGCCGATGGTCTCCACCGGCAGATGGAAAATCCACACCAGCGCCGTCCCCACGAACAGCGCCACAATGTAGCCGGGAACTTTAGGAACATACTTGCGAAAGACCAGGATTAGCACCAGCGCCAGCGCCGCCAGTCCAGTCTCTTCGAAAGAAATGGTGCGGAAGTTCTGCGCGACGACTTCCAGGCGGCCGAGGAAATTCCCCGGAACGTGCTCGATCCTGAGTCCAAAGAAGTCTTTGAGCTGTGTGCTGGCTATCACCACCGCAATGCCGTTGGTGAACCCCACCACCACGGGACGCGGAATATATTTCACCGCGCTGCCCAGCCCAGTGACTCCCAGAAAAATCAGGAACACGCCGGCAATGCCGGTGCACATGAACAGGCCGTCGATGCCGTACCGCGCAACAATTCCTGCAACCACGACCACAAACGCGCCGGTCGGACCACCAATCTGCACGCGCGACCCGCCCAGCGCCGAGATCAGGAAGCCCGCGATTATCGCGGTGTAAAGCCCGGCCTGGGGCGGAACGCCCGAGGCAATCGCAAACGCCATTGCCAGTGGCAGCGCCACCAACCCCACAGTCGCACCCGCGATCAAGTCAGAGACAAAGTCGCGCCGCGAATAATTCTTCAGGGCCAGTACGGATTTTGGGACCCACTTGGTACTCATTCTATTTTTTTGCGGAGAATCGCTTAGGTCAGTGTAGCTGAATCGGCAGCAGCTTCAATCGGCGGAAGAACCTACTTTGGTGGCAGCAGTTCCGCGTTAGTCGCAAAAATGGACGTTTTTGGAAGTATTCAGCCGGCGTGCTGCTTCTGCTTTTGCTGATTGAAAACAGGGGAAATCTCGCGCAGGCGCGCCACGGTCTCCGGTATGACTTTGATTGCAAAATCGATATCGTCGTTGGTCGTCTGCTTGCCCAGGCTGACGCGGATACTCGCGCGCGCTCTCTGATGCGGCAATCCCATGGCCAGCAGCACGTGTGAAGGCTCAATTGCGCCAGACGAGCACGCGGCTCCGCTAGAAACCGCCAGCCCTTTCAGGTCAAGCGCAATCACCAGCGCTTCGCCTTCAATGTGATCGAACCACAAGTTGGTCGTGTTCGGCACCTGCGGCGCGCCCAGCCCATTCACGCCCACATCTTCCATCGCGCTCAGAACCGCATCCTGCAGCCGGTCACGCATCGCGGCCATCTCCACCGCGCCGCCACTCTCAAGCCAATTCTTCGAAATCTCCGCGGCCTTGCCAATGCCAACAATCCCCGGCAAATTCTCCGTGCCTGCGCGACGCTGGCGCTCATGGCTGCCGCCATAAATCTGCGGCTGGATCAGCGTTCCCTTCTTGATGTAAAGCGCTCCCGTCCCTTGCGGTGCATGGATCTTATGCCCTGAAATAGAAAGCGCGTCGCACGCGATTTTCTGCACATCAATCGGAACTTTGCCGGCAGCCTGCACCGCATCAGTATGAAAGAAGACGTCAGCCTCTTGCGCGATTTTGCCGATCTCCTCCACCGGCTGAATCACTCCGGTTTCATTGTTCGCCATCATGATAGTGATCAACCGCGTGTTCGGGCGCAATGCCATTTCCACGTTGCCAGCGTAAATTTCGCCGCGGGCGTTGACCGGAACATAAGTCACCTCGCATCCCATCTGCTCCAGACGCTTGCATGTATTGGTGACCGCACTGTGCTCGATCGTGGAAGTAATAACATGATCCCCGCGCTGCACCAACCCAAAGATGCCCAGGTTGTCGGCCTCAGTGCCGCCGCTGGTAAAAACAATTTCTGCCGGACGCGCATTCACCAGCGCCGCTACCGATGCTCGCGCCTTCTCTACCGCCGCCCGCGCATGCTGCCCGTAATGGTGTATCGACGACGCATTGCCGAACTGCTCCAGATAAAACGGCCGCATCGTCTCAAACACTTCGGGTAGGACCGGAGTGGTGGCGTTGTTATCGAGGTAAACACGGCGCATAGTTATATTTTACGCTTTTCTCTTTCTCAGCCTACGAATCACCCCTTCCCGTACGAACGTGTCATGCGCCTCCTGCTCGGCAAGTTCGCCTCAGCATAAAGATTCGTAAAGCGATAAAATCACGTTCGTTTCAGCATCTCACTTTTTGTAAGCTGTTTTATTCACACCGAACCACATTTCCCCAGAACGCTTTTATTGGAGAATCAAGAATGAAAAAACTTTTTGGATTACTCGGACTGTTGGCAGCGCTATGCCTGACTTCAGTCTGTGCCTTTGCCCAGGGACGAGGCGGGCAACGCAGTCAACAACCGCAAGCACACGCACAGCAGCCACAAAGCAATGCTCAACACGGCGGCGCTGAGCGCGGCGTTGGCAATGGACACATTCCGTCACACGGTCCCGCACCCGCGCCTGCAAATGGGCGTCCATCACCAACTCGCCAGGAAAGTCCCAATCGTTCGCCGCGACCGCCGCAACAGGGCCAGCCGCCCCGCCCAGCCGATCAAGGTCAGCATCGCACCTACCGCGATCAGCAAGGCCATCCGGAAGCTCCCCACGTGCATGCTGAAAATGACCGCTGGATTGGCCACGATACGGGCCGCAATGATGAGCACTATCACCTCGACAATCCCTGGGAGCATGGACATTTCACTGCCGGCTTTGGCCCGCGGCACGTTTGGCGTCTGCGCGGTGGCGGCCCTGATCGGTTTGATGTTGGGGGCTATCTGTTTCAGGTTGCGCCTTACGACTATGACTACGCGAGCCCATGGCTCTGGGACAATGATGACATCGTCATCTATGACGATCCTGATCACGTCGGCTATTACCTGGCCTATAATGTCCGGCTGGGCACTTACGCCCATGTGATTTATCTGGGCCCTGCCTAACCCGCAAATTAACTCAGCCCTTGAACTCTCTCTTCCATTTGAGAAATTCAAGGGCTGAATGCTGATTACTGGATTGCCGAAGGCTACCTTTTCTCGATCGCCACGTACTTATTCGGATACGCGGGTCCAATGTAGTCGGCGCGAGGACGGATCAGCCGATTGTCGTCGAGCTGCTCAATCACATGCGCGGCCCAGCCGCTGATGCGTGAGACCGCGAATACCGGCGTGAACAAATCGACATCGAGTCCCAGCGTGGTGTAAGTGGAAGCAGAATAAAAATCCACGTTCGCGTTGAGATGCTTGTCGTTCTTAATGTACTGCTCAATCTTGGCGGACATTTCATACCACTTGGGATTGGCCGAACGCCCCAGGTCGCGCGACATCTGGCGCAGGTGCGTGGCCCGCGGGTCTTCCGTGTGATAGACGCGATGGCCAAAGCCGGAAATTTTTTTCTTGTTGGCCAGCATGTTCTTCACATGCTCCACCGGGTCCTCGCCTTTTTTATCGATCTCAAACAGCATGCGCATTACCGCCTCATTCGCGCCGCCGTGCAGCGGGCCTTTCAGAGCGCCGATCGCACTGGTAATCGCGGAATGCATGTCAGAAAGCGTTGCTGCGGTCACGCGGGCGGCAAATGTTGAAGCATTCAATTCGTGGTCCGCGTGCAGGATCAGCGCAACATCCAGCGCTTTTTCGGCGGTCGGGGAAGGCTTTTCGCCATTCAGTTGCAGCAGGAAATTCGCTGCGTGTGAAATCGTTGGATCAGGGTCGACCACGTTCTTGCCTTTGCGGATGCGATCATATCCGGCAACGATCATCGCAATCTGCGAAGTTAGCCGGATCGACTTCCGCACATTCGCGTCATGGTCAATCTTCTCTGCTTCGGAATCATAAAAAGAAAGCGCGGAGACGGCTGTGCGCAATACCTCCATGGGCGTG
Source organism: Candidatus Angelobacter sp. (assembly GCA_049688735.1). Classification (GTDB taxonomy): domain Bacteria; phylum Acidobacteriota; class Terriglobia; order Terriglobales; family Acidobacteriaceae; genus Angelobacter. The sequence goes on from JBAVLE010000102.1 coordinate 5,374, forward strand.
GCCGTTTTGGGTACACGCCGCATCATGTCGTAAATAGCAGGATCCACTTTGCGCTCGGCGCCCAGTTTCTGCTTCAAATCGGCCAGCTCAGCCGCTTTGGGCAGCCGGCCAAACCACAGCAGATAGCACGTTTCTTCAAACGTGGATTTTTCCGCGAGTTCGTGAATATCAATACCGCGATATGCGAGCACTCCGGCGTCGCCATCGATGTAGCAGACTCCGGAACTGGCCGCAACTACGCCTTCTAGACCTTTTGTAATTGTGCTGGTTGACATGGTTTTCCCGTCGCTGATTTCTGGCTTCTCTAGTGTTGGAAGCGGCTCTGTGCGCAACATTTCTTTATACTCCAATTGCTTTAGAGTTGCCAACCGCGTGGAAAGATACCCTAACACTTTGGACGAGTGTGCGCGCCGGACGAGAGCGCCCCGCTTATCTCTCGAAGTCTTATTTTCTTGAACCTACAGAGGTCTACGATCCCGACCACGGAAGTTACCGGACGCAAATTGGCGACATCGCCGAGAGGGCGCGCTACAAGAGGGACTCTGCTCTTGGTAAAAACGCCAGGGTATTATTCCTTCGCTCTTCCTCCGTGGTCCTTCGTGCCCTCTGTGGTAAAGAAGTTTGGTTTACGTTTGAAACCACTTCCATACACCCATGGCAAAGAATGGTGCCAGCACAGCCAACACCCACAGTTTTGCCGATCCCCGAATTTTTTCTTCCTTTTCCCAGCGGAAGAGCTTCATGGAAATCAACCCTCCGCCTACGGTCGTTAGCAGCATGACTAAAACGGCCAGCTCGTTCTCTTTATTCAGCAAGCCCTCTCCCTTGAGCAT
>JBAVLE010000103.1:0-9467 GCA_049688735.1 Candidatus Angelobacter sp.
TGCTCATGGCGTACTACCCAATGGTGAAATTCAGGCGTCTGTCGCAGGGCTTCATAGACAGCAATATTGTGAATGCTGGGTATGCCAAAGCCCGCGCTGATGCCATGGCGCACCAAAGCAGCAACAACAGCCTGTGCGCCTGTCATGGAACTCAGATGAGACGTAGTTGAGGAAGCAAAAGACATTGGCGCTAAGAGATCGAGATGATCGAGCAGCACTCAAACCAGAGGCAATTTGGAGCTAGAGAGAAAACGACGGAGGCTATGACCGCCTCCGTCGTTCAAGGTTGACAGCTAGAAGCCGATGCGAAGGCCTAACTGGAATTGGCGCATCGGGAAAGCAGACGTGAAACCAAGAGGAGTGCTGGGCGAGAGCGCAGCGCTGCCGCTTACATTGAAGGTTGTCGCGCCAGAACCACCTAGCTGGGTTGGCAGACCAAAATTGGGCCCAACTACATTGTTTACGCTGGCGTAGTTAGTCCGGTTGAAGAGATTAAAGCCCTCAGCCAGAAGCTGCAGATTGGCCCGTTCACCCATCTTGAATCGGCGCGAAATGCGCATGTCAAAGTCCATAAAATCAGGCCCCTGGCCCGTGTTGCGGGCGGCGCCAATAGGACGGTCATTCGTCGAGTGATTGTCACCATTTACATCCGCGCCAGCCAGCAGGTCAAAGGGATGGCCACTGTTGTAGCGGAAGATGGGTGCTATCTGGAAGCCGGACAGAACCCGTCCGCCAAAACTACCAGTGTCCACGATGGTGGCAAGTACAACTTTATGTCTCTGGTCAAAGTTGGAGAGTGAACGCTCACCGGCCACATTGAGGTTATCCACCGGACCAAAATCGCTGTTGAAGTCTGTTGTAGTGTCAAATGCCTTGCTCAGAGTGTAATTGGCAAGGACTGAAAAATGCGTACTGAAACGTTTGTTGACTTCCAGAATTGCACCCTCATACAGGGACGATCCCACGGAGGAATAGAAATTATCCTGAAGCAGAATGGGATTGTTAAAGCAAGGATTTGGGCTTCCAGTGGGAGCAAAGCAAGGGCTGCCTGGAGTATTCGCCCAGCTTCTAAAAGTCGCCGTGCCTCCGTTCGCCAGTGGCACGCTCACTAAGGGCGCCAGCGCGTTCGGGTTGTGGTCGACAGCGTCCGGTAGACCGATGGTGTGAACGTAGATGCCGCTCAAAGAAACTGCCCAACCCTTGGCGATTTCGCGCTCGATACCGACCTCAGCCTGCTGTGAGTATGGATTTCGATAACCGGGCTGCGCGCTAAACAACACTGTGCCGGGAGGAACAGGGCCGGAATTTGTAACGGGGATGCCAATCCCTGGCTGGCCCAAAAGCGCAGGTGTGATACAAGCAGCATTGCCGGCGGCAGGCGTAGTGCATCCAATCGCCCCTTCGGCAAATAATGTCTGGAAGATTGTTGCCGAGCTCACGGGTGAAGCGGTGAGAGGAACAAATATTTGTGCGATGGGCCTAATGCCATTTACCAATCCCAGAGTCTGCACAACATCAGCTATCTGGCCATAAATTGGTGAATAGAAGATTCCATACCCCGCCCGGACAACGGTCTTGTGGTCCTTGAACGGGTCCCAGGCAAAGGAAAGACGCGGAGCAAAATTGTTTTTGTCGGTGGATAGCTGCCCATATTGAGAATCAAGTTCGTAACGAACACCGACGTTTAAAGTGAAATTAGGAGCCATCTGCCATTGGTCCTGCACGAAGGCAGCGGTGAATGGCCGCGGATAATTGTAAGTGGGATTGCCAAAACCCTGCTGATAGAACTGAGGCAGGCCAAGGGCCACGGACTGAAGGGAGTTAATACCCGCCGGATTCACTCCGGTCGGCAAGCCGCAACCGGGATTTGAAGGATTTGAGGGAGAGCCGGTCGGATTAGAGAGACATTGACTCAATAAGAAGCCCGGAAGATTGCCGAAAACAAACCGTCCGGGGAAGAACGTGTGTGACTCAGTGTGGTTGCCACGATAGAGTTCATAGCCGCCGAACTTAATGTTGTGCTTGCCGCGGATCAGACTGACATTGTCGGCAAACTCATAACGCCGCATGATTGTGAAGTTGGGAAGAAATATCTGCGTACCAATATTGGCGAAGCCAGGAATATCCAATCCCACTTGCCCCGGAGTATTCGGAATCACATCGAAGTTGGAGTAATTCCACTGTACGTGCGCGTCGTTGAGCGTCCGTCCGCTGAACTGGTGAAACCATGACGCCAATAAGGTGTGATCAAAGTCTTTGACCGAGCTGCCGCGGGAAAAACCAGTCAGAGAAGTCACGTCAGGATTCTGCTCCAGATCATGCCCAAAGTTATACCGCAACGTCACCTGGTTGCGATCACTGAACTGGTGGTCCAGCCGTGTGGAGGCGAGATAAAGGCGGTTGTTGTAAGGAAAGAGTCCGCCATTGTTCTCAAACTGGTTGACGATAAATCCGTTGCGAGCAATTTGAGCGGGACTTAGAAATGGCGATGGCGTAGCACTCGGGTTCACGGTAAGCAAGCTTTGCAGTACGCCGGCACAGAGAGCAGGCGGCAAGAAAATGGGAGCAGCGCCAGGAGGGTTTACACATGGCACAGCAGCAGCGCTTGAAGCTGCCAGACCTCCCAAAATCGCGTTTTGATTATTGGACGCATCGCCTTGTGTGCGGAAAATGCTTGTATCTGTCAATAGCGGAACGGAGTTTTGCGCGTCCGCCATGAGTCCTTCAAATGAGCTGAAAAGGAAGGTCTTATCTTTTTTTATAGGGAATCCGATGGTACCGCCGAACTGTTGACGCGACAGACTATCTTTTGTGTGCGTACCCTGCACATCAGGAGAATTTACATTAAAGGCCTGCCCTGGCGCCAGTGCCTGGCTTGTAGAAAACGGATTGGCAGCATCAAGGGCATCATTACGGAAGTAGCCAAAGAGAGTTCCGTGAACATCGTTGCCGCCAGATTTACTTACGATATTGATGGTGGCTCCGGAAGCCCCGCCCAAATCTGCACCGTAGTTGCTGCGGTTGATTTGAAATTCCTGTACAGCGTCCTGGCCCATGTTCAGACGGACACCGCCAGCATCATCATTCACTTCGCCACCGTCAACCGTAACGCTATTGCCGCGACCGTTGCTTCCATAAAATGAGAGGCCGCTCTGCGGCGTCTGTTTCACACGAAAGTCCTGGTCGCCAGAAAGCCGGGTGGCATCCGAAACTGCGGGCGCCAGCAGGGTAAACGTAAGGTAGTCGCGGCGATTGATAGGCAGATCACGGATGGTCCGCTCTGTGACCACATTGGCCTGCGCGCCTCTTTCCGTCTCAACCACCGGAGGCTCAGCCGTGACTTCCACCGATTCCGACACCTGCGATACCTTCATGGGAAAATCGACAGTTGAAGTCTCGCCGATATTTACTACAACGCTGTTCGCTACCTCGGTCTGAAAACCTGTTTTCGCGACGCTCAGGCTGTAAGTCGCCGGCTGCAGCGACGCAAGCCGGTATTGACCGTTAGCATCGGTGGCAACCGTGTGCTTGATTCCTTTGGCAATATCGGTCGCTGTTACATTCGCACCGGTAACAACAGCGCCGGACGGATCTGTCACCGTTCCTCGAATGTCACCCGAGGCGCCGACACCCTGCGCAAAGACCATGCCGGCAAGCAGCATGGACGCAAGAAAGATTCTCAACAAATGAACAAACCGCATAAACCCTCCCAGGTTGCAGTGGCGAAGCGTGAGGAAATTGTCTGGCACTGTCGCCCGATGGAGGGCAGAGAGGCCAGTGAAAACGTGAATGAGTGCTCATTCATGTGGTGAATAGTTCTTCTATTCTTTAATGGCCCAGTATTATGCCACATGATTGAGCAGAACGCAGTCTGCTAAAACTAGAAATTGATTGCATACCTGCATCCCGCCCACAGACATATGCCTCGGAACGATCCCAGCCATGGGTCAAATTGGGACGGGAAAAAATTAGTCTGGAACACTTTATGGCAAAAATCTCGTCCCTGCATTAGATTTCTTGCGGCGTGAACCAGCAAACGCAATTGTCCCGTTGATTTGAAAAATGGGCGATGAATTATGTCCCGCTGGGCGGGGATTTGTCAAAGAGCGCTGCATGTTTCCGCTATCTTCCGAAAACCGCAATTCGCCGCTGATTTGTACCATTCCGTCCCCACTTTGTCCCTGGATTTGCTCTTTCTACCTCAAACCGTTTTTGACCCAGTGGCCGCAGACTGTGACTTTGGCCCTCTTCGTTTCTGCAGAAAGCTAGCAAATATGGCGCTGGAGCGGGCTGGAAAAAGCCGCTGGACACGGTCAACTTTATAGGCATCCGCGCCGATAAGAACACGATTCTTGTTTCCCAGAATTCCTTTGATGATCACACGCGAAGCTTCTTCCGGCGTTATGGTTGCGACTTTTTTGAAATACGCTTCCGCTTCCTGGCGAGCCGCCGCGCTTATGCCGCTTCCGGCGCGTGCGCGATTTGCAATCGGCGTGGCGATACCCGCAGGGTGCACCGACGTTACTTTGATCGAACTGGTGGTCCGAAGCTCTTCCCGCAGTGATTGGCTAAATCCGTGGACCGCAAATTTGCTGGCTGCGTACGCAGTTTGCCCCGGCGGGCCAATCAAGCCAAAAATGCTGGAAAGATTGACGATATGAGCGTCACTCTCACGCTGCAACATCGGCATAAAAAATTTGCAGCCGTGCACCACACCCCAAAAGTTGATGCCCATAAGCCATTGCATGTCCTCCAAAGAAACTTCAGCCAGCGTGCCCATCAACGCGACACCGGCGTTATTGATTAATAATGATGCGCCGCCAAAATCGCGTTGTACCGCCTGCGCAAAATCCTCAACCGAAGCCGCTTTGGAAACGTCCACTGTATAGATACGCGCCGTGGCATTGCCCAGGAGCGCACGCGTTTCTTCCAGACTGGTGGAGTTCACGTCGGCCAGCGCGAGCTGCGCGCCCATTTTTGCCAGATCAACGGCCAGAGCGCGTCCAATCCCTGAAGCCGCTCCCGTCACAACTGCAACTGCACCTTTGATTTCACGCATAGGCGAAAAAGAATAACAAAACTGAAGGTTTTAAATTTGAAATTTCAAAATTTAAAATTTCAAATCTTGCAAATGGCCATCCTTAATATATCTCTTCAATTCGCCGCTTGACAGTCTGCCATCCTGCCAAGAGAATGTCCGGCATGGCTGAATCACTCAGCAGCAAGCTGGCCGGAATCACGCTTCCTGACCCCGATGGCAATCCTACTCGCCTCGGCTCCTTGTGGGAGAGTGGACCCGCCGTCGTGGTCTTCCTTCGCCACTACGGTTGAATCTTTTGCGGAGAGCACGTCGCGCAGTTGCGCGAATTCGAAGCCGAGTTCAAGAAGAAAGGCGCTCACCTCGCTGTCGTCGGGTTGGGCGATGCCAGCTATGCCAAGTTCTTCCGCGAAAAAACTGGCATCCAGTTCCCTCTTCTCATCGACGACAAACGCGAAGCTTACAAAACTCTTGGCCTGCGCCACGCTACATTGCTTCACCTGCTGCGCAGAGACAACTTAGCGGCGCGTAAGCGGGCAAAGGCCGCCGGACACAAGCAGCATCGCCTGGGAAAAGATCCTTTACAACTTGGCGGTAGCTTTGTGTTTGCTCCCGGAAACAAAGATCTTTTTGTCCACGTGAGTGAGACGTTTGGCGACAACGCCGCGCCTGCCGACATGCTGAAAGCAATCGCATAAAAACCGAACATCTACCGCCGACAAACGGGGGATGAACGCGATAACACTGATCTGCGGAAAGATTACGCAAGGGATCGGGAGTCTCTGGCAATTTCCTGATCCGTGTGTAGATCAGTGGCAAAGTCCCTGCCTCTACAATTCTTAACCTCATCTCTCTCTGACAGGCCACAGTTCTTTACCTCAGCTACCGCAACAAGCTCTTCTGCGCGGGTTTGTATTAATAACGAACCCACGTATCAAGGAGAGCCATCCATGCGCCTACGCGCGATTTTATTCTCAGCCATTTTGTGTCTTCCAATATTGGGCTTTGCCCAGCAGGAGACCAACCAGGTAGCAACACGCGGCACCGTTTTCGGGGGATACTCCCTGCTTCATTCCAGCAATAACCTCGGCAGTAGTAGCATCGGGGGCAGCAATTTCAACCTCGGGGGCAGCAATTTCAACCTCGGCGGCAGTCTTGGTGGATGGGAAGGCCAGGGCACCTTCAACTTCACCCGCAATTTCGGCCTCACCGCTGATTTCAGCGGAAACTCCAAACAGCTGGCCGGCGTTTCCGGGCTGGGCTTTTCCGCCGGCACGCAACAGCACATGTACAACATGCTGTTTGGACCCACTGTCACCGGATATTTCGGCAAAAGTTCGATCTTTGGACACGCGCTGTTCGGCGAGGCGCTCTCCACCATGAGTGCAGGCGTAAGCGTGCCGATCTTTGGCGGCATATCGGCTCCGCTGGATAGCTCCCACGCATTCGCCATGGCTTTTGGCGGCGGCATTGACATTGGTCTCTCGCGCCACTTCGCCATTCGCGCGGCGCAGGTAGATTTCATCCGCACAAATTTCAACACGCTCGGTTCGCTGACCGGCCTTACCTCCGGCACTAGCAGCAACCAAAACAACTTCCGCTATTCCGGCGGCGTGGTCTGGAGGTTTTAGAACCAAAGAACGTCTTACCGCGGATCAATGCGATGGACGCGGATCAAAAGAAAGGAAAGGCACAAGCTCAAACTTGAGATTGATCCTTCCTCTTATCGTCTACAGGAGAGCCTCTACCCATCGAGGCTCTCCTGATGTTTTACGCATAGTTAAACGAAGAATGGCCAGATCAAATCAAGCTGCCGACTTCGCAACGTTTGACCGCAGTGAACGGAACCCCACGCGCACCTCTTCTGAAAGAAGTTGCGGTTGTTCCCACGCAGCAAAGTGACCGCCTTTATCGAGCTTGTTGTAGTGAATCAGTTTGGGAAACGCCCGCTCCGCCCAACTCCGCGGGACGGGATAGAGTTCGTCAGGAAAGGAGCTCACGGCAACCGGGATGGAAACTCCCTTGACACCGAAGAAGCTGAGCTTGTTTTCCCAGTAGAGACGGGCGCCGGAAATCGCCGTGTTCGTGAGCCAGGTAAGCGTGACGTTGTCGAGAATGTCGTCTCGAGTGAGACCCTCGGTTACTCCGTTGAAGACGCGGGTGATGAGCTCGTAGCTGCGTGCGTCGTGATCAAGGAAATAAGCCGCTAGGCCAACGGGCGAGTCCGCGATGCCGTATAGCGTCTGCGGCCGGAGACCCATCTGGTAGCCATAGGCGATTCCCTTTTGATATACGAACTGCACACGCTCGTAAGCGGCCTTCTCCTCGGGTGATAGTCCCGCTGGCGCCAGCGCTCCGGAAAAAGCGGCCTTGTCAATGTCGGCTGGAAAGATGCCTGGCATGTTGACGTGAATGCCGAGCAACTCCGGAGGAGCCTGCACGCCCATTAGTTCGGTGATGACCGCGCCCCAATCGCCGCCTTGCGCCACAAATTTCGTGTAACCGAGGCGCTTCATCAGCACGATCCAGGCGCGCGCGATGTGATCCGGACCCCAGCCCGTAGTGGCCGGCTTGCCCGAGTATCCATAGCCCGGCATTGATGGAATGACGAGATGGAACGCATCTGATGCGCTCCCGCCATGTGCCGTAGGATTGGTCAGCGGTTCAATGATTTTCAACTGCTCAACAACAGAGCCCGGCCATCCGTGCGTGACGATGAGCGGCAGAGCATTTTCATGTTTCGAACGAACGTGAATAAAATGAATGTCCAGCCCATCAATCTCCGTGATGAACTGTGGCAGGGCGTTCAGTCTGGTTTCGCACTTGCGCCAATCGTAGTCCGATCCCCAATAGCGCGCGAGCGCCTGAGTTGTCGCGAGCTGCACGCCTTGCGATGCGTCCGCGACCGTTTCCCGTTCAGGCCATTTTGTTGCGTTGATGCGCCTGCGCAATTCGCTGAGCTCCGCTTCTGGAACAGTTACCTGAAAAGGGCGAACCGCATTTTTATCCTGCTTGCTGCCTTGCTGTGTAGCACTGGATTGGGTCATGGTGTACTCCTTTTGATTGTTTCGGAAATCTTGGGCCGTATCATCGGCGTCCGCCCGCCCGAACGAAGGAAGGTAGCGGCCGAAGTTCAATTCGAAATCGCTCCGCATGCCGTAACCAATACCGCGAAGCCTGGCACGACGCGCCTGCGCAGTGGGCCACGCCAGGGTTGGGAAGAACAGGTCATTGCTCGACCGAAGCTCGGTAGCTGTAGGCGTCCCGAACCGATTGATCTGGGCCTTCGCCGCGGCTAACGCTTCACGATCGAATGAAGCCAGACGCCGGACGAGCGCATCGACAAACGAATCGAGTTCGTTATCGTCCAGCGTGCGGTTTACCCAGCCATAGCGCTCGGCGATATCAGCATCGAAATCGTCGCCGCTGAGCACGATCTCAAGCGCACGCGAACGGCCGACCAGGCGCGGGAGCCATTCCAGCGCTCCGCCGCCCGGGACCAGTCCGACGCCGACCTCAGGGTTGCCGAAGACGGCACTTTGCCGGCTGGCGAAGCGCATGTCACAGGCCAGCACGAACTCGTTACCGATGCCGCGCGTGCGGCCGCGAATCTTGGCGATACTTGCTACTGGCGCGGACGCAAGGCGCAGTACAAATTCGCGCCAGAGGCCCAGTGTCTCCGGCCGTTCAGCGGCCCTGGCTACGTCCAGATGAGCGATGAAGAAATCAGGATTCGCCGATTGGAACACTATGACCTTCACGGACTGGTCCGCCTCAAGCTCGGTCACGAGCGCTCCCAATTCGACGATGGTTGTGGGAACAAACATGTTGATGGGCGGGTTGCTGAAGGTGATCGTCCAGCGGCCCCGATAAGTGCGGTCGATGTTGAACTGCGCATGGTCAGACATGGACATCTCCTCCTCATCTTGTGAAGAACCCCTCGGGTGCATGGGTACTCTTCTTATGTTTGCGTGTTGAAATTTGCGGTGCGGGAGAACCGGTTTATGCCCGCATTAAAGGGGCTCGTTCGATTTCAGAAAGAAGCAATTGAGGGCGCTATGCCTTAATTGCAATTGATTCATTCCTTGGTCGGGTCTTTTGGTCCTGGCAGCGCCAAAAGACGGGAGCTTCTGTTAGATGCAGTGCCGGAACGGCAGCTCAGGACGAGAAAGCCATCCACGGTAGCTAAGGGTTTGAATAACGAGAACAGAGCCAACTGCTGACGCGAAACATGTTACTCCCAGGAACGTGCGAAGGGAAGGCCAGCAAGAATTTTTCCAGCAGGCTCCTTGTAATTCCACGCTCTGCTCCGAGGGCGAGAACAAAAGCGCGCTCTACGCAAGCACCCGCCTGGTCTGTCCCAGTTCGTTTGTTCGCCTTGGGGCACCAGAAGGGATCTTTAAATTCGCAACGCGCACTGAGGGCTAAG
>JBAVLE010000104.1:0-18814 GCA_049688735.1 Candidatus Angelobacter sp.
GGGAAAAATACAGGGATTTTTGCTCCTCCGAGCGGCTCAATCGCGTCCATCCGCTGGTAAAGACCGGACTAAATGGCTTACGGCCTGAAATCGGAACAGGGAACGAGCAGGGAAATAACAGGAGACATAACAGGGAAAAAGCGTCAAGGAGCAGGAAATTAATAGCCTGCTTTATATTACTTGGCAGCATGTCGTACGGCTCTATTGATTTTCCACGTTCAGGCTTGGTCATTCGCGTCCCGGGCCGGTATTCTTCCCACAACAATTGCAGCCTTGTGTGCTGGTGCTGCTGTAGCTCCTGGTCGGTGTGAGCAAAGTCTTTTCTTGCCCTGGCGCCGGCCACGCGCTTCGTTGATTGATGGACTGACCGCGTCATTTTGTCACCAATCCCAGGCTGACGAGAAGCTCCTCAAGTTGGTCGAGCGTCTCAGGGGACGCGCATGCAGCTGTATGGATGACTGCAAAAGTATGGCATCGAGTTCGTATCATCGCCGGCTCTTCTTACAACCCATTCCGCCGGTATTCATCAGGCGTAGTCCCAACCACCCGCTTGAACGTCTTACTAGACGCAGCATCTGACTCATATCCGAGCGATTGCGTGATTTCGATCAGTTTCTTATGTCTCTGAGGGAGCATCTGGATTGCTTTCTGCATGCGCCATTGCGTGACGTAGCCGAGTGGCGTTTGTCCAAGCAGTTCTTTGAAGCGCACGGCAAATGCAGAACGAGACATTCCGGCGGTCTCAGCCAGCGATGCCACAGTCCAATTGTTATTCACGCTTCCGTGGACGGATCTCAGTGCAGCGCCGATTTGGGGATCAAAAATCGCGCGCGCCATCCGGCTTGCAGCTTTCTGCGCCGGATGCAATATGGGTGCGAAGAGTTTGGATGAACAGAACTTCGGCCAACCGATTGGCGACCAGCTCTGATCCGGGGGCCTGCTCCGCCATTCAAAGGCGAGCAATTGCAAGGTGGTGTAGAGCGCAAGAGTGCGCGCCTGATCGGCCTTAACCAGAATTAAACTCGGCAACAGCTGGGTCATAGGTTTCAGGCTCACGCTATCGAAACTCAGAAGCCCCGAGATGATGGTCGTCGGTGCGCGGCCCCCGCCGTGGTGAGCTACATTATTAGTGGCTTTCGGGGCGATCTCGCAGAAGCTTTTCGGACGCCTGCGGGGATGGTCCCCCAAAATGAAAGAAGTCCGCGGTGCAAGCAAGAAACAATCTCCACCCGTGAGTGGTGTCACCCCTCCGGCCCTCAGCATCGAATTCGAACGTGCCACTGCCGGTGAGCGTTCCAGTTCCCGGCTTTTTCAAAAAGATCTTGTACCGTTCGCTTTTATTCTCCAGTTCATTGCGCGCCATGATGTGAAACATTGGCGGCTTACCGCAACCGATGCATCCCAGGATCAAAATGAAGGTGAATCTGGAAATACACAGCCAAAGGATACACTGTGTGGAGCAGCAATGTTTCATGCCTCAATCCTCGCTTCATAACGCGTTCAAATTGGTATATGTGGAATGGCTGGCACAAAGGGCGGTGGAGGCACGAATTTCTGCCCGGTCACGAAGAACAGCATTAAACGGCTTCAAGTGTTGTGCGTTTTCACTCTTGGCGAGGGACACCACGCTGGTGAGTGGAAGTCGTGCCACATCCGGTGGTCGCCCCAACCAAACCTGCTGACCATCATTCCCCAGCGGGGCGAGGGCTTATCCCCCCAGCGAACCGGATCTGCGCTCGCTGGGACCGATCTGCACATTGCCGAGGAGAGCTTTAATAGCGAATCACGGTAACTATGCGGCTACTTCGGAGTGAACAGCGTCGCTCCCAAGTGGGCAGGCCAGGAAGCGGGCATTTTACGTGGAATCAGAGAACAATAGTTTGAGGGATTATCAGGCGAGCACTGAATTTTCTCGCCGAATGGATTAAAGGTGCAATCGGAAGCTTTGGTCCGGAGGCGCTGTCATCACGCGGGAATTGCCGATTTGGTCATCGTGGATAGTACGGAGCGCCGCTGGCATTGTTCGATGTATCCTTGGCGACGCGCTTGCCGTAACCGAAATTTAATCCGTCAACGCGCCATTGACTTGGTTCAATTCACCAAGCGGGACCCCGGGGAAGAAGAAGTACTCCGTACTGCTGGCGCCCCCGTCTTGCGAACACGATTGCTCAGAGCATTGTAAGTGTATGCGCTGTCCATACCAGAAGTTCTATCCGTGCGGATTTAGCGCGTTAGTGAAGGGGAAATCAGAATGGGACTCAGGGCTAAGACCCAGAGAGGTTTTTGCCAATGAAATACGGAGAGTCCTAGATGTTGAAAAGGCATACGAGCGCCGGGACGGATTCCGTTTTTGGTGGTTGGATGAGGAGTCCTTAGGCTGCCCCGCTCGTAACGATGATGATGCCGTTCGGCACTTGTTAACTGCGTTCTATGGCCCAAAGGCGACGTATCCCATTGAGACCTGTCCAGCGCCGGAATCGGTCAGGGTCGATAGCCGGATCAGAGTTGTGTTCCAATTTTGAGCGCCTCGCAGCCAAATGGTGCCTAGATGGGGTTTTCGATAGAGACAGTCCTCTCAAATCTCTGCCTTTCAGATCATTCAAGTCAAGATTCCCTCAATGCCATGACCGGCTCAACCGAGATAGCTCGTCGGGCGGGCAGAACGCTTGCCAGGATGCTGACTGCAAGCAATGAGGCCACAACTACGATCAAGGTTAGCCAGTCCCACTTGATAATTTCCCCAAAGAAACTGGTCAGCATTTTTCTGGCAATTAACAGGACCAGAATACCCATTGCGACGCCGATCCCCGACATGGCCAGCGCCTCTTTGAGCACGCCTACGAAGATGCTGGGCCTTTGCGCCCCCAGAGCCATGCGTATCCCGAACGCTTTTGTGCGTTGAATCACAATATAATTCACAAGCCCATAAAGACCTATTGCCGCCATCACCAGAGCAAGAATGCAGAATGCAGTCAGCAGATCAGAGATAAATTCGCGGCCCGCGAACTGGAGGTCGGCATAATATTCGTAGGTCATTAAATTACTCACCGGCTCGTCCCTGTCCACGGCCCAGACCTTCTCCGGGATATGACTCATCCAAAGGGTGGGATCACCCTGGGCTCTCACCAAGAAGTTCATACTGAGACGAGGACTTTGGTGATGCGGCAAATAGATGGTGGGCTGCCGCACTGGAGAGCGGTTCAAAAGAACATCGGAAACCACGCCTATGATCCTGCGTGGGGGCATCAAATAAATATAGTTGCTTCCCAACCGGGTCCTGATTCGGAAAAATTTGCTTGGCCAGACTATCACTGACCACGATGACGGGATCCTCGCCAAATTTGTCCTGAACGTTAAAAACACGCCCCTTTAACAATGGAATTTTCATCATCTCAAAAATAATTGCTGCTGACGGCCCGCCAACTCGCTATGGGCGCTTCGCCGCCTTGCAATTGCCGCGATTCCGGTATTGTAAACCTTGCGCGCGGGTCCGATGCATTGCGCGGCAACACGGTAATGTACGAGACGTCAGTTATGCCCGGCATCGAGCGAATCAATTCAGCAATCCGGTCAAATGTGGGAGTCACGATCTGATCCTTGGAGAACTGGCCTGTCCCGTATTTGGCCGACGGCAGAGACACCCGCAAAGTAACCAGGCCCTTTGTATCGAATCCGGGATCCTGGTTCCTCAGGGCCAGGAAATTACGGACCATATCCACGCCGACGGTCAACAAAGCCAGCGCCAGCATGACTTCAACAGCTACGAGGATCCGTCCAAATTGCTGGAATCTAACTCCCTTTCCTGCCGAACGTCCGGCTTCTTCCAACATTTGGCGAATATTCAAGCGAGAAGCATGCAGGGCCGGCAAGATGCCGAAAATTATTCCCGATAGGACAGAGAGAGTGAGTGTGAAAATTACCACCGAAGCATTCAATGTGATCTTGTTCCAGTAGTTCGTGAATGTGGGGCTTGCCGCTATAATTCGGATTCCAACAAATGCAAATACCAGTCCCAGGATCCCGCCCAATATCCCAAGGACAACGCTTTCGATAAGATATTGACGGATCAACACCGCACGGCTGGCCCCAAGCGCCGCCTTGGTGGCAGTGTCGCGTGTGCGCGCATTGGCCCTAGCCAGTTGGAGATTTGCCACATTGGCGCAGGCTATAAGCAATACAAACCCGACCATGCCCATTAAGACGAAGTAAAAGCGTCGGTCACGCTGGTCGGGAAAGACATCGTCTACGGGTCTGACCAATATTCCATAACCTGCGTTCTCTGTTGGATACACCGTGGCAAGGCCATGGGCGACCTTGTCCATATCTTCCTTGGCCTGGGAAAAGGTGACGCCTGGTTTTAACCTTCCCGTAACAGACAAGTAATGATCATCACGCTTGAGAGTAGTGTTGTTCCATCCCAGGGGAACCCAAATGTCCGAGTTTGAAACAAGAAACCAGCCTGGCTGCATCACGCCAATGATGGTATGAGGAGTTCCATTCAGACGGAGTTGTTTTCCGAGAATTGCACGGTCTGAGGCAAAACGCCTTTCCCATAAGCCATAGGAAATTACGACAACCCGGGCCGCCTGTTGGAGAGCTTCATCGGGAGTAAAGGTCCGTCCAAGAATGGGCTGGACCTGCAAAACTTCAAAAAAATCAGGGGTCACCCTGCTGCCGATGACCTCTTCCGGATTTCCAGTTTCCGTGAGATTAAACGTGGTTGAGGTGTAGGCGGCCAGTTGCTCAAAGGAGTGGTTCTGTTCCCGCCAGTCCACGAAATTTGCCGGTGCCGTGTCGTCAAAGTCTTTAGCGTCCTGGATCCGCTGCTGCCAAAGAAGCGCCACTCGGCCCGAGTCTGGAAACGGCAGCGAGCGCAGGACAACAGCATCAACGACCGAGAATACAATGGAGTTTGCTCCAATTCCTACAGCCAGCGAAGTCAAAGCCGCGAAAATAAGAAATGGACTGGAGCGAAATGATCTGAACCCAAACACGACATCTTTCCACAATGAATACATGTAGGCGTTCCCTTTCTGAGTTACGGCATCTTTACTAAGTGACCAGTCTTTGAATTCTGACTGCGGATTCGGCCATATTCCAGTTGTATGACACGGTCGGCTACATCGAAGTAACGGTCATCATGACTGATGACCACTACCGTTTTTGAACGATCGCGGAGAGCGGGCAGAAGATGACGGTAAAAGACCTCCCGGAAGACAGGTTCCTGATCGGCGCTCCACTCATCAAAAACATATACCGGACGGTCCTCAAGATAAGCGGTCAGTAGAGCCAGACGCTTTCTCTGCCCTTGCGAAAGACTCACGGTCGAAAAAACCCCGTTCTCCACCTTGACTTTGTGAGTCAGCTGAAGCAATTGAAGATAGGCCTGCGCCTCATTGTCCAGACAAGGCCTCTCTAACCCAAGCAAATATCAAACAAGTAGAAGTCTGAAAATACTGCCGAAAATTGTTGCCTGTATGTTTCAATATCCTTTTCGTTTACCACCGTACCATCCACGATAATAGAGCCCATTTGTGGTAAATAGGGGCCGACCAGCAGCTTGGCCAGGGTAGTTTTGCCGCTCCCGTTCCCGCCTACAATAAAAACAATTTCGCCGGGAGTCAATTTGAGATCAATAGGGCCGAGCATGAAACCTTCACCCCCGCCATCATTGTGAAACTGGTGCATGATACCGTCGAGCCGAATTTCCTGCCAATGGGTCCATTCTGGTCCAGTCTCCAGTCCAGAAAGAGTAGGTCGGGGCAGAATCTCACCCAGGGATTCAAGTTGCTGTGAAGCTATCCTCGCTCGGCTCATTACGGAGAGCATGTTCAGGATTACCTCGATCGGGCTGATGATGAAAAGCAGGACCAACGCATAGCCAGAAGCCACGCTGGCATCAAGGCTAGTGAATTTGCGAACGCCAAAAAGCAATATGCCCAAGGTCACGAAGAAGAGGACTTGACCCCAGCTACTGGCGGCGGCAAGAATCACATAACCACGAAGGAACATCGCTCGAATCCGGTCAGCGAAGAAAACCAGCTTGGTTTCATAGAAACGAGCACGGCGCTCCCGATGGAGTTTCAATTCCTTCAAGCCGTGTGTAAGCCCTTGAAAACCGGAGAACAGCTCATTCCAATTCTCTCTCGCTTGGCGAAAGTAACCGGTGCTCCTCGCCATAGGACCCTGATAGCAGAGGACCCCGACTGCCATAACACCAGCTATGAACAGTAAAAGCTTCCACGACAGCCAACCCAGGTAAAAAAAAGAACCGGCGATGATCGCAAGGTTGATGAGCAGCACTGGAATCTGTACCAGAGCTTCACTCAGTGCGCCAATATCATCCGTAAGGTGCGCGAGCAGACGCGGTGTGCCAATCTCTTCAATTACTTTCAAAGGAGTCGCAAGGATTTGCGCGCATAGGCGGGTACGCAAATCGAACACGGCGCGGGAAGCAATGTTTGCCAGCGAATACTGGGAAATAAATCGGCCTATGGCAACCGCCAGACACAACCCGACAAAGAAATAGATGCGCTGCGTTGTCACTTCCACGCTGCTGTGAATGGCAGTGTTAATCATTGCCACCAGAGCAGCATTCCCCAAGCCTCCAATGATTCCAGCAAACACAACGATGCACATCCAAAACCGGGAATGCTGGTTTTGGCTTGAGATACGGAGAAGAAAAGAAATGAGCTTCAGTGTATTTTTCATCTCTACTCTGCTCCCGATTTGAGCGTTGCTGCCATGGCCCCAGTCGATGTCCCGGCCAGTGCAGCGTTCAATGCGCCTGCAAGGTTTGCAACATACGGCAGTTGAATAATGGAGTGGTGGTCCCCCGGCAATTCCACCAAATGGCAATCTGGTGTTGCGAATTGCCTGTCCTCGTTAGAAAGCTTTCTGGCGCGAAAGAGTGTCGTACCAAGTAGGAAGGCAGGACGATTTTTTTGTTTTGGGGGGACATTCGCTGCTGGCGACGCAGGTGGTTTCCCGGGTGCGGTCTGCCTTAGGAGTACGCCCCCCACTATGGAATATTGCCAGATGTCCTGGGGCAGCAACCTTAGGCTGGAAAGAGTAGAGGTCTCTAAAACGGCCCGTGACGTTTTCCAATACGTTGCCGCTTCGAACGCCGCTTCCTGTGCCCTGGATTCGTGTCGGTTGCGCGCAGCTTCCTTGATGCCGTTTCTCCCACTATCGATCCATTCATCAATACAGATGCAGATCTTTTCGGCCGCCAACCCCCGCATCGCCCCGAATTTCAACATAGCGGCCTTCATCGAGAGCTGCATGAACTGCCGCGACGCGTTCGGACCGAGTCAAGACGGCACCACCGACGCGATTGCCGATATCCGCCAGAGCATGACGAGAGGCGTCCGCCAGAGCTGCGAGAGCCGTGCGATTCTGCTTCTGCTCGGCGATTCGGAAACAAGACTGCCGGAGTTCCTCCACCAGTCGTTCGCGTGTCAAGTCGCCGCCCGAAGCGGCCGTTCGAATCGCGAGTTCAGTAAGAGCGTTCCAGAGCTCGCCCGCACGAGTTGTTTCATCCGAGTGAAGAGCGCGCGTCGCACGCTCCTTTGCGAGGTCCTCCGAAGCGGAACCGCTAGCCGTAAAATCGAATGGAAGGATTTGAAGTCTGCTTAACAGACGCCAAACCGTTTCGTCATCGTATGCCGCACCGAACTCCTGAAGGTGTGTTCGAAAAGTTTGTACAAAAGTCCGCATCGGGGCACTGGCGGACCCAGGCCGTTGAATCCGGCTCATGAAGGTCGCAGCATCGCCTAATTGCCGCGCCCAGGTCAGAATCGTCTGATACGGGCCATCGATTCTGTGTGACGTCTGGGCGATCGCAATGGCGAGCTCGTACCGGCTCTTCAGAAACTCGGGTTTGGCAGCGACTTTTGCGATCTGGCCCACTACATCGCGAAAAACTGGGTCGGACGGCGCGAAGCTGATGCTCCGTTTGACCTGAACTTCAAGTAACGCGGCGTTTCCTTGCGCGTCGTGCGCCTCCACAATGACATCATCCAGCGGATGTCCCTCGGCGCCTCTTTGAAGTTTGACCCGATCGATGGTCGTTGCGGACAATCCACGTGGTTCCGCTCCGACCAGGAGAGACAAGAGATAAGATGCGCCGACTTGGCCTTCAAAGTGGGCACCGGCTGGCCCAGTCGACGTGGGGCTCGTCCCCGGAGTGAGGATCTCGCTATTTCCAGCGGTGTCATTGATTTCAGACTCTTCCGACCTCTTCATGGTTCAACGCTGCATACTACAAGTATCCATTGTATTTGACCCGGGCACTGCCACATTTACCGAGGCATTCGTTTATTGATCGATTTCGGGTCTCACGCTTGCTCTGTGGAAAGGGACTACTCACCGGCGTCTAGAGAAAACAGCTAGAATTTGGCCTCCCTCGCATACGCCAGTCCCTGTTTTAAGCTGGCTGAGTCGATAAAAACGCCCCGAAAGCGGGCATTTTGCGCGGAATCAGAGAACAATTCTCTGACCACTGACTGTCTGGCGGAGAGGGAGGGATTTGAACCCCCGATACCCGTTAAGGTATGTCCGCTTTCGAGGCGGATCGTTTCAACCACTCACGCACCTCTCCGCGCCGTGAAAATCGTCATGCATATTTTAACAGGGAAGGACAGCCACCCTCGCATAACCTGATAAACGATACAAAGCCTGATGAACACGGTAGTGGGCTACTTTGGAGTAGCCGACTACCTGAACGACTGAAGCCTCACTTGAGGCTTAACATTAATTATTCTAATCTGCCTAACTTAGCGTATACATTCGCTCAATGCCGGGATATTCTCTGGCCTGAGCCTTGCTTCTGAGCTCTTCCGGAAAAATTTTCAGGAGCGTATGATGCGATTTGTTGATTTACCCAAGCTGGTTTTTGTCCTGTGTTTTTTCTTAACTGCTATTTTTGCCCAGGCCCTTCAGAGTGACGATCAAGTTCCCAAGGATTTCCTGAAGAATGCGCGCCATCAAAGCGGCAAGGTACCTCCTAATAACCATTCAAGCCAGAGGGCGCCCAATGATGCCATTCCGAACATTGATTCGGTAGTAAACTTCAGCGGCCAATTCAACGCCGACGGTTTTGATATTCAAAACAACACGCAAAGAAAATGGGACTTCAACATGGTCGGCAACCGCCCGGAGCATGGCGGGACGACCACGATAAACGCTCCAATCATCCCGGTTTCCATTGATCTCCGCAATGCAGATGGCTCGCCTCGATTTGTGAATGGCATCCGTATGATTTCTGACGCCACGCAATTCGTGCAGCCTGTGTTGGATTCTCCCGTGTTTTCCAATGCCGCCTATACCAGCAGCAATGTCCCCACACAGTTTACTGATGCTATTCAGCGCGCCGAATTTTTTGACAAAGCAAAATCAGACTGGCACACGCTTCTAAAGCCTGTGGTGAAGCCTGCCCGCACCATGACTTTAATAAAGGGCACATACCTCTTCGCGGTGAATGACGATGGAACCTGCTGCGCCTTTATCCTGGTGGATGAAGGAACTTTCATCAATAACTTTCTTCCCATTTTTGGGATCAATCCCAACACGGTAGTTGGCGGGGCTGAAACTGACGGCGACATTACCACACAAGACATTTCCACGTTCCTGTTCCCGAACACATTCCTTTTTGCCGCCGGCGATCTTAGCTTTTTTACCGTCGGGTTCCACACCTATGATTTTGAGCCCGGCAACGATGCGAATGGCAACGTAGAGCAACGCTTCGTGCTGAATTATTCAAGCTGGGTCACTCCGTTTGTCTTTTTTGGCGACAACTTTGAAGACGTTACACCACTCAGCCACGAGCTATCCGAGACATTCAATGATCCATTTGTCGGTAGCGACGGCGATCATGGCATTACTCCATGGTGGGTCGCGCCGAATGGCGACTGCCAGAACCTGATGGAAGTTGGTGATGTGGTGGAGGACCTTCCCGGATCTGGTTTCCCCATGGTAACCAATGGAACCATTTACCATCCACAGAACGAGGCCTTGTTGCCGTGGTTTGAATTTCAGTCGCCTTCACATGCGATTGATGGTGCATATAGCTACCCTGATGAATCACTGCTTCCCGCGTTATCCCCAATGCAACATGCATTTTGCCTTTAGTCGTTCTCGCGATTAATAGTAAAAGGGCGCCGAATGTTCGGCGCCCTTCTGTTTATATCTGCTAATACTAAGGATAGGGCTCGTCACTCCCTGAGCTATTGATGCCGCAAGGCCTCCATTGGGTCCACCTTCATGGCGCGGCGTGCCGGGACGTAACAGGCCAGCATGGCGATGGCGGCGAGCAAGGCCGCAACCGAAATGAATGTGAGGGGATCGGTGGGTCGAACCCCGTACAACATTGTCTCCATCAGGCGTGTGAGACCCAGGGACACGACCAAGCCAATAACTATTCCGGTAAGAGTCATGCGCGCGCCGTCTTTTAATACCATGCGCAGCACATCAAATTTCTGAGCGCCTAAGGCAAGGCGCACGCCGATTTCCTTGGTTCGTTGTCCCACCATATAAGAAAGGACGCCGTAAATGCCGATGCTGGCCAGCAGCAGTGCCAGGAGCGCGAAGATGCCAAGCAGCGTCATGGTAAAGCGCTTGTTGGAAATGGACTCGGCTACGGTCTTTTCCATGTCCTCAGGGTTATGGACGACCAACTCTGAGTTGTATTCAAGCATGCGGCTGCGCAGCGTCGCCAGAGTTGGCGTTCCTGCTTGCTGCCTGCGGACAAAAATGTCACCCCCGAAGCCGCCCCGTTGAAGTTCTTTGTCCGGAATTTGCGCCATCGGCAGGTAGACTTCTGCATGCAGCGCGTCAGGGCCATCGCTATCAAGCCCCCATTGATTCACATGACCAACGATGCCAATGATCTGGGGATTCGGCCGTTTATCCACTTCTGATGGGTTTGTATTGAAATCCAGATAGTGGCCGATGGGGTCTTGATCAGAGAAATATTTTTCTGCCATGCTCTCATCTATTACGACGACCGGAGCAGCGTGTTCATTGTCCGCAGCGGTGAAAAAGCGCCCGCGCTTTACCGGGATTTGCATGACTTTCAAATAGTCCGGCTCGACATCATATTCAATCGTCATCGGGAAATCGCCCGGCTTTGAAGGCTTGGGCCTTCCCACAAACCAGAAGAAATTTTCGTCATCGC
This sequence comes from Candidatus Angelobacter sp., assembly GCA_049688735.1. Classification (GTDB taxonomy): domain Bacteria; phylum Acidobacteriota; class Terriglobia; order Terriglobales; family Acidobacteriaceae; genus Angelobacter. Next base: position 11,177 of record JBAVLE010000104.1, read on the forward strand.
TGCCCATGGGATGGGCGCCCAAACTGAAGGAGACAGCTTCAACTCCCGGAATTGACGCGACTTTGTCATGAATCTGGCGGTAAGCCGACCTTATTGAGTCAGCGGAGCCAGCTTTGTAAGAAGCAGGACCAGAGAGTTCCAGAGTCAATACGTTCTTCGGATGAAAACCAGGATCCGCTTCCCACAACCGCATCAGCGTACGGATCATTAGGCCCGCACCAATCAGGAGCACTAGGGCCATTGCCAGTTCGCCAATGACGAATACGCTTTGAGCGCTGCTATGGGCACCCGCTAAGGCTCGTCCGCTTTCAATCAGTTGCCTGCTCACGCTGCCCTGTGATGCCTTCCATGCCGGCATTAGCCCAAAGATGATTCCTGCCAGAAGAGACAGAGCAAACGTAAACAGCAAAACGCGTGGGTCCAGACCTATATCATCAGAGCGCGGCACCGTCCGTGGCATGGCAGCCAAAGCAGCGGTGGTCCCAAACTTTGCTACCAGCAAACCAAGTGCGCCGCCAACCAAAGACAAGAGCAGACTTTCAGTCAAAAGCTGCCGGATGACTCTGTGCTGTCCTGCGCCCAAGGCGATGCGGATGGCAAATTCATTTTGCCGCGCCGTGGATCGCGCCAACAACAGGTTGGCGACATTCACACAGGCGATGAGAAGAACAAAGGCGACAGCGCCCAACAGAATAAAAAGGATCGGGCGCATATTGCCGACCACTTCATCTTTCAGTGAGAGAATATTGGCTTTCTTGCCGGAGTTGACATCCGGATAAGCTGCGGTCAAGGCCCTGCAGACCCGGTTCATGTCCTCCCGGGCCTGTTGAAGAGTCACGCCCGGCTTTAGTCTGCCAATGGCATCAAGTCCCCAGCCGGCCCCGCGCTCACCGTAGAATTTTGGTTCGTTGTATTCACCCACAGGAATATAAACTTCATTTAATGGTCCGCCGCGCTGGAAATTTTGTATGTGGAGATGAAAGCTGGAAGGGACCACGCCGATGATGGTTCGCCCTACATTATCCAGCACCATTCGCTGTCCGATGATGTCTTTGCGTCCGCCAAATTTGCGTTTCCACAGACCTTCAGTAATCATTGCGGTGGGATTTGCGCCGAGCCGATCTTCGTCGGGGGTAAATGTGCGGCCCATGATCGGGTTCACGCCAAGAATTTCAAAAAAGCTTGCCGAGATCATCTCGCCATGCAGGCGTTCTGGCTCGCCATTCCCCGAAAGATTAAAGCCGGCGGAGCGATAAGCTGCCATCCCCGCGAACGAGGTATTCATTCGCTGCCAGTCAAGAAAGTTTGGATAAGAGATGGAACCATTCTTGAAATTTGGAATCTCCTGAAACATTGAGACGAGCTGGTTGGGTTCATGAAAGGGCAGAGGATTGAGCAGAACCTCGTTAACAACAGAAAAGATTGCCGTATTCGCTCCGATGCCAAGCGCGAGAGTAAAAATCGCGATGAGGGAAAAACCCGGCGACTTGGCCAGTACCCGAAATCCGTAACGAACGTCCTGAGGCAGAGAGGTGAAAAGGTTGGCGGACATACGATTTTTGACTCCCAGCGGCGTTCCCGGTTAGCAGGAGGTCTGCTGCCTTTTTTGGCGAAAAAATTGCTGCAGGATCTCTGAACATTTACCCGCCAGCACCCCAGCAGTAACTTCCATTCGATGGTTGAGGCTTGGGTGGTTTATGACCTGTACCGTGGACCCCGCTGCTCCGGCTTTTGGATCACTGGCGCCATAGACCAGGCGGGCAATGCGCGCATGAATTAAGGCTCCGGCACACATGGAACAAGGTTCAATGGTGGCGACCATGGTGCAGCCAGTCAGGCGATGGTTGCCCAGTCGAGCAGCGGCTTGGCGCAAGGCAACGATCTCAGCGTGGGCCGTAGGATCATTATCCAGCAGATTGCGATTGTGGCCCTGGCCAATAATCTCGCCATCCTTGATTACTAAAGCCCCAACAGGCACTTCTCCGGCTGCGGCGGCAAGCCGGGCCTGCTCCAGCGCCCGCTCCATCCATTCGGCATCTACTCCGGGTTGCATCTCTGCTGCGTTTTTCTTTGTGTCTGCCATAAACGATTGCCGCAGGGTTGTTTTCAAAATTTAGCACGAGCAGCAACTCTGCTTATGTTTTTTTCTCAGTCAACCCGAGAGAGTTTACTAGTCTCTAACCTGTATCGGCGTCCTTACCTCAGCGGACGTTGGCGGGAAAAACTCGCATCAAGCCCAGACGGGCGCAGATAACGAAGGAGCAACGACATGAACAAGAAATTTATTTTGGCGCTGATGCTGACCACCGGGATGGCATTTGCGCAGACAGGCAGCTCCAGCTCGACACCTAGCACCACACCTGACCAGTCAAGCCAGCAGCCCTCGACAACCAGTCCATCCACCTCGCCTTCTACTCCATCAACGTCGCCTTCAACGACCGATCAAACAAATTCAACGAGCACAAATTCTTCGGCCACCAGCACTAGCGACCAATCCAATTCCATGCGCGGCTGCCTGAAACAGTCCGGCGGGAACTGGGTGCTTGAAGCTGATAACGGCCAGAGCGTCAATCTGCAGGGCGACAGCTCGATTCTGAAGCCGCATGACGGACACCAAGTCCAGGTACAGGGAACGCGTGGCAGTGACGGCTCATTGCAGGTCAGTTCAGTCAATATGATTTCTGACTCCTGCACCAACAACCAGGCTGCCGGCGCCGGCGCGGCCGCGGGTACTTCCGCTGCCGATCAATCTGCTTCAAGCGCAGCAGCTCCTGCTTCAAGTGCGTCAACTGCTTCAGCTCCAGCCGCGACCAGTTCGACTGACCAGAGCGCGGCGTCTCCTTCAACTTCAGCCAGCAACAGCACGCCGGCACCAAGCAGCACTCAGGCTCCGACCACGGACCCGAATAACGCGAACGCGCCTGCAGCCACCACCAACACTCAGACGGCCGCACAGAGTGAGAGCGCCAGCGCTCCGGTGAATCCGCCGGCGCAAACGCCGAGCTCCACTGACCAGAACGCCGCGGCTACCAGCACCACCGCTCCGGCCACCACGACTGCTCCCAGCACCAGCACTGACCAGAACGCATCTGCTTCCAGCACCAGCGCTCCGAGCACTTCAACCTCCAGCACCACAGACCAGAGCTCCGCTGCTTCAAGCACCGCGGCAGCTCCTTCCAGCAGCACCAGCGCTGATCAGAACGCTGCTTCCAGCAGCACCACGGCACAGAATCCTCCGGCCAGCAGCACGACCGGAACTGACCAGAGCGCAGCTCCTTCCAGCAGCACCGCCGCTGACCAGAATGCTACTTCTGCAGACAAGAATTCCACCAGCGCCGATCAGACTCCGGCCGCTGACCAAAACGCAAATGCGAACAACGCAGATGCCGGCCAGAAACTACCCCAGACCGCTTCTCCGCTGCCGTTACTCGGCTTGCTCGGATTCGGTTCTTTGGCTGCTGGCTTCTTAGGCCGCAAAAAGAAATAACCACCGCTCATCTACTTAACCGGCTGCCCGTATGCAAATGCATGCGGGCAGTTGTTTTTGCTTGGAAGCAGACTTTGTGAAAAGCGCGACGCGAGCTACTTCGGCTGCTGCTGCGTCATGCAGTGGATCGCACCCAGGCCCCAGATGAAGTCTCCGCAATGGATGCCTACAATCTCGCGATCGGCGAACAGGTCAGCAAGAATGTTTAACGCGTGACGATCATTGGGGTCATTGAAGGTTGGAACCAGTACAAGGCCATTCGCGATATAAAAATTGGCATAGCTGGCGGGCAAGCGCTGTCCGCGAAAGGCGATAGGGCGCGGAAGCGGCAGTTCAACGATTTGCAACTTGCGTCCGTGAAGATCGGTGGCTGCGTGAAGACGGCGCAGATTTTCCTGCAGCGGTTCATAATTGGCATCGCTCCTCTTACGCTCGACCGCGGTGAGCACAGTATCCGGAGCTACGAAGCGTGAGATGTCGTCCACGTGGCCGTGTGTGTCGTCGCCTTTGATGCCGCAACCCAGCCAGATTACTTTTTCAACTCCCAGATAGTCAGCGAATACCTGCTCCAGATCGCGCTGTGAGAGTCCGGAGTTTCGTTGCTGGATTTTGCTGAGGAGGCACTCTTCCGTGCTGAGCATCAGTCCCTGGCCATTCACGTCAATGCTGCCGCCCTCCAAAACCACGTGGTGCGGCTTGCCATTACGTTCAATTATGGGCGTAAATTGCTGGAGCTTTAGTTTTTTGCGAATTCGCTCGGGAAGCTGATTGTCACGCTTCCAATCGGGGTACTTGGCCCAGGCATTGAAGCGCCAGTTCGCCAGGGCGACACCTTGTTGGTTCCTGATAAAGATCGGTCCGGAGTCGCGCGTCCAGATCCGGTTGGTGGGCCAGATATGGAACTTTACCCGCTTTGTGTCGACGTGGCCGCGTTTTAGCATCTCTCGCGCGGTTTGTTTTTCCCGCGCCGAGGCGACAATCAGGTCCACGTCTTCATGGCGAGCAAGGTTGTGGATGATGTCCGCAAAGACCCACGGTATGGCGTCAAATTTTTCCGGCCAATCGGAGCGGTTGTGCGGCCACGCCAGCCATGTGGATTGGTGAGGCTCCCATTCTGCAGGCATGCGGTAGCCAAGAGAGCGGGGAGTGGGCTCGACGACTGCAGACCGCTCCGCGCGCACCATTAATCCAGAAACCTGTGCGTGATACCACCATAGCTATCTATGCGGCGGTCGCGGAGAAACGGCCAGTTGCGGCGAACATCTTCAAGATGTTTCAGATCGCACTGGCCAACCAGGATTTCTTCTTTATCGTGCGACGCCTCAACGATGATTCGTCCAAAGGGATCGCAGAGAAACGAACCGCCCCAGAATTCCAGTCCCTTGCCCTGAGCACGATTGCCGCGTATATCACCGAACTCATGGCCCACGCGATTGACCGCGCCGACGAAAACTCCATTCGCGATGGCATGTGCGCGCTGGATAGTCCGCCAAGCATCGTGCTGCAAGGCGCCGAACTCAGCTTTTTCATCAGGGTGCCAGCCGATTGCCGTAGGATAAAAAAGTATGTTGGCGCCTTGTAGCGCGGTCAAGCGCGCGCCTTCGGGATACCACTGGTCCCAGCAGACAAGCGCTCCCATGCGGCCATACTCGGTATCGAAAGCCTTAAAACCAAGATCGCCCGGAGTGAAGTAAAACTTTTCATAATAAAGCGGGTCGTCCGGAATGTGCATCTTGCGATAGAGACCCTTAGTGCCGCCATCGGCATCAAGAATGACCGCGGTATTGTGATAGAGGCCGCGTGCGCGGCGCTCAAAGACAGATACCACAACGGTGGTTTTTGTTTCGCGGGCAACAGCCGAGAGCGCTTCCGTCGTAGGTCCGGGGATTGGCTCCGCCAGATCGAAAAGTGCAGCGTCTTCACGCTGGCAGAAATATTGCGTGCGGAAAAGCTCCGGCAGGCAGACCATCTGCGCGCCCTGTTTGGCAGCGGAGCGGACTTTTTCCACCGCCCGGCGGAGGTTGTCGTCGGGATCGGCAGAGCAATGCATCTGGATAAGACCGACTGTAAAAGAGCTTGGATCGGGCATAACTAGTCTCGATAGATTGCCAAAAATGGCAACATTCCTGAAGAATTCACATTGAGAATCCGGTTGCACGGAGCATTTTCAACTCCGGCGCTTTTTGGCAATTCTGGCAATTGTGAAAATCTTCTCAAGCATATCAAATACTCGGCGTTTGACTCCGCCCTTCACAGCGGTTACTTTTTAAAGTTTGCTCGACCATGTCCCCAACCCAGAGGTGAAGCATTGAGTAAGAAGCAGGAAGGCACAGGCATTGACCGCAAGCTGCACGATCCGGTGCAGGACAAGCTCTCTCCGGTATTTCCGCTGGACCTTTCCAAAGCCAAAACTATCAGTGACTTGATGCGCGGCATGGCGGACACCGCATTTACCGGCCGCCAGCTAGGAGAAGCCGTGGACGTGCTGGAGGCGATGGCCCGTGATAAAGACTGCTTTGTGGTAATGACGCTGGCCGGCGCCATGACGGTGGCCAAGCAGGGCCTGATCGTCTGCGATTTGATCGACAAAGGGCTGGTCAACGCGGTGGTTTCCACCGGAGCGCTGATGGCGCACGGCTTGGTCGAGGCCACAGGCTGCAACCATTACCGCTACGATCCAAGAATGAACGACGTTGAGTTGTATGAGGCGGGTTACAACCGCGTCTATGACACGCTGGAGCCAGAGCAGAATCTGGACCATGTTGAGCTGGTGATGGAAGAAGTGCTGGGCAAGTGGGACCCGCAGCAGATCATGTGTTCATGGAAGCTGAATCGCGCCATAGGTGACCACCTGAAGCACCACGCCAAAGGACGGGGAATTTTGAAGTCGGCGTATGAGAAGAATGTTCCGGTTTTTGTTCCCGCGTTCACCGATTCCGAAATGGGACTGGACGTGGCGCTGAATAATCGCATGCGCGCGCGCGAAGGTAAGCCGCAGCTGCGCTACGATCCGTTTCTTGATCTGAATTACTTCGCGGAAACCCTATTGCAGCAAAAGAAGCTCGGTATTTTGACGATTGGCGGGGGCGTACCGCGAAACTGGGCGCAGCAATTTGGGCCGTATTGCGAACTCCGGGTTAGGCGCGCGGGAGAGGATGTACCACTCAAGCGCTATCACTATGGCGTGCGCATTTGCCCGGAGCCGGTCTATTGGGGCGGGCTTTCAGGATCGCCTTATTCAGAGGCGATTTCATGGGGCAAATTTGTTCCGCCTGCGGAAGGTGGCCGTTTTGGCGAAGTGTTCATCGACGCCACGGTTGGCTTGCCCATCATGTGCGCTGCGATGTTTGAACGGCTGGGGAAGGGGTATAAGAAGCCGAGCCACAAAGTAAAAAGGTAAGCCAGGTTGAGCAAGAACCTGGCGAACACCGCGAGCATTATTTGGCCGGAGGATCACTTACCTTATCGAGCGCCTCAAGACGTTTTTTGGCCATTCCATTCTTGGGATTCAATTCCAATACCTTTTGAAAATCGGTGCGCGCTTTTTCTTTTTCGTTCCCTGTGGCATGGGCAACGCCAAGCAGATAACGTCCCCACTCTGATTGTGGGTTCAGTTCCGCGTCCAGTTCAAGGACCACGGTTGCTTCTTTAATTTTGTCAGAGTCAATCAGTTCCTCGCCCACCTTATTGAGTGGGATATCACTGAAATCATATTTGCCATTGCCATAGTTTTCCGTCTTGAGCTTGCGATATAAAGCCACGGCTGCTTCGGCTCCATCCTTTTTGATAGATTCAGCCAGGATGACATCTATCGTTCGCGGATCACTGTTGCGGCGATGACATGTCAGGCAGGTAACCTGGGCAGGGGGCTTCACGCCCAGCTTGGATAGATGATCATTGTTGATGGACTGGACCATGCGGATCATAAGGCGTGCAGTCTTTTTCTTGTCATTTTCATCGGAGGCAAAATTAACGCCTTGCAGCGTATTGGGATCGCCGCCAGCGTGGCAAAATCCGCAACGCACACCAAGATCGCCAGCGTAATTCCGCATGATGCTGACCAGTTCAGCTTTTGAAGTTTCTTTTGGTAAAACTTGTAAATTAGTGAACTTGTCAGGAATCTGAGCAGTTGCTTCAGTGGATAATGCCAG
>JBAVLE010000105.1:0-4239 GCA_049688735.1 Candidatus Angelobacter sp.
TGCGCACACCCCGCTCCGCAGTTATCTTGAGCGAGGCGGCCTTCAACATGTCTCGCATTTTGTCTAACGTAAACAGCCGGACCTTGCCACCGTAAAGTGATTCTTCTGTCCACTCGGATGTGAGTGCATCTTCCGCTCCAGCCAAATCGCCGGTTTGAATAGCGGCCTTCAATACCTCACCAGCCTGGCTGCGCACAAGAACGGAAAGTATGCTCGATGAATCCCGCAAAAGGGTGGCAGCGCCGCGCAATACAGCGCCCGGATCATCCATGTATTCCAAAAGGTTATGGCAAAGAATCACATCGAAGGATCCGGTATTGAATAGATTTGTGAGTCTGGTAATGTCGCAAAATTTAACCGTGAATTGATCGCTAACGCCGGCATCATCCGCCGCATGTTGCGCAATGTCCAGCATCGCCTGCGAGGAATCGAGCAGCGTTACATGAAAACCGAGCCGTGCCAGACGAACGGCTGTGGCTCCCGTGCCGCATCCGATATCCAGCGCGCGCATATAGTTGTCGGGCTGGCGCGCAGGCAAAAACTCCTGTAGGTTGGCAAGCGCTAGCTCCAGACGCAATCGCCCTTCCGGAGTTTCAAGATAGGCGGAATATCTGCCGGCATCGCTCTCGAAACGGTTCTCGCCTTTGATCATTGTCTTCATCCGGGTTGAAATTTCCTCGTTTTTAGGACCAATACCTGCGGTGTGCGAAGCCGCTGATATGCATTAGACCAGAGTCAAGACTTTTTTCCACTCAGCCCATGAAGTAACTCGAGGTCTGGGCTGTCTTGGCTATGTTCCCAAAACATCATGCCGCCAAGATGATGGTGTCTGATATGTGCCATTTTCTTTTGCAGAGCCTGTGGGCAGTCATAGTTCCAAAATGTTGAATTAAACAAAACCGTGTAAGTTGCGGCTTTGCAAAAATATTTCCGGTCGGCTTCCCGGCGGCAGCTCTTTCAATTCGCAATAGCTTGTTGGCAATTAGATTTCTCTCTGCCTTGAATTAGACCTTGCCGCCAGAAGCCTTTCGGAATAAACGAAGCTGATTGCGCAAGAATGCGGCGTCGCACAGAAATCATTTTTGACCCATGGCCAGCTTGTCGAGAGTGCGCTTCAACTGTTCAAGCTTTTGCCCAGCCTCACCGAGCTTGCCTTCCGCCGTCAGGTGCTGGTAGTCGGCAAGATCTTTCGCGGCTTCCGCGATGAGTTCGTTGAGATCTGTTGCGAGCTGGGGTGAGGCAGATGGCGGTGTGCGTCGCACCGGCTCCGCAGCGGTAGCAGTGGCGCTCATCGACGAGACGCCTCCTCCAAAAAGGGCTGCCATAGCGGACTCGAAGGTTGGCCCGTACGCGAGCCGATCTTGCAGTGCGAGCACGACGAGACGCAACTCCGGCATCGGGCTCCGCTCAGCCTGCAGGTAAATCGGTTCCGCATACAACAGGGCTCGCCCTGACGGAATAACCAGCAGGGGGCCGCGCCGCACGTGTGAGCCTTGCTGATTCCACAGCGACAATTGTCCTGAAAGCTGCGCGTTCTGATCGATTCGCGCCTCGATCTGCAGAGGGCCGTCGACGAGCTTTGTTTTCGGGAAGTCATAGACCACCGACGTGCCATAGTGCGCTCCGTCGCTGCGCCCGGCGATCCAGCCAATCAGGTTATTCCGGTTGGCCGGTGTGAACGGTAGAATCTCGATGAACTCCATACTGCCTTCACCCGGAAGCTTCATCAGCACAAAATTTGGTTCCATCGGCTGCGACGTTTGCCCGCCAGAGGCGTCCATGCCAACTTCGCTGGCAACCGTCCACAGGTCCTCGCGGTTGTAAAAGACCTCCGGATCCGTCATGTGATACAGGCCGTACACGGCCGCCTGCATCTTGAGTAGCAACTCGGGATAGCGCACATGTTTGCGCAGCCCCGGTGGCATCTCGGTCACGTCTTTGAAGAGGCTCGGGAAGATGCGGCGATACGCCGCAATGATCGGATCTTCCGTATCGAACACGTAAAATGTGGTTGTTCCATCATAGGCATCGACGACGACCTTAACGCTATTCCGCATGTAATTGACGAGATTTTCGTTCAGACGGTAATGGCTTGAATACGGATAGCTGTCTGCGGTCGTAAATGCATCCATGATCCACGACAACCGGCCATCGTCACCGAGCACGATATACGGATCTGAATCGTACGTGAGGAACGGCGCTAATTCCGCCACGCGATCGCGCACATTACGACGCATTAGCAGCCGACTGTCTTTGCTAATGTCATCGCTGAATGGCAGCTTCGCGAGGTCGCCGCGGTCGAAGGCGATGATGAGCCGGCGCAAGAAGCCACCAAGGACGATGCCGCCCTTGCCTTCATACGACGTGAGGCTGTTGGTCTGGCCCTGCGGATAGTTGAACTCTTTCTGCCGTGTGTTCACGTACACGTCCGTGTTAGTGAGCTCGCCGAAATAGATCTCTGGGCGTGTCACGGTGAGACCGCGTACCGTACTCTGGACCGGCATGTTGCTCAGAATAAGCGCTGGTAAGCCTTCCGGCGTGAAGCCGTTGACGGGGTTCATGGTAATGCCGTAGCCGTGCGTGTAAATCAGCTTTTCATTGATCCAGTTGCGGCTGCTCTCCGGAAGCTTTTCGATGCTCATCTCCCGCGTCGCGAGCATCACCTGGCGAATCGTACCGTCGATTTCATAGCGATCTATGTCAATGTCGGGGAAATCATAGTAAGTGCGGATTTCTTGAATCTGGCGAAGGGTGTCTTGCAGCGCATGCCAGTCCCAGAGCCGGATGTTCTGAAGCGTAGCCTGGTTGTTCACCGGATCAGCGGCCTCAACCGTCGTCTCAGCCGGAAACTCACGCTGCGACACCTCATTCAATCCAAAGGCCTGCCGGGTCAACTCGATATTGTGGGCAATGTAGGGTTGCTCGCGAACAAGCTCGTTCGGTTTGACGATAAAGCTGCTGACGTACCAGCCATACGCCTGGATAAAGAAGTAACACGCCGCAGCCGGAAGGACCGCTGCGACAAGCCAGCGTACACGTCCCATCCGCAAGGCATTGACGGCGGCAATTACTGCGCCGATAACGAGTCCCACAGAAACGACGAGCATGCCTGGAATCCATACGTGCGCATCTGTGTAGGTCACCCCGCCGAAAATTGTATGATCGTCTAACAATAGCTCGAACCGACCAAGATAGACACGCATCGCGACAGTCAGCAAGAGGAACGCAAACGTGATTGACAGGCCGCGCCAAGGTGACCAGGGGTTGCCGTCACGACCTCCGGCCAGCGCACGGGTGCCCCCGTTCATGAGAGCAAGAACGACGGCGACCGCGCAGATGAGTACGGCTAGCGTTAGCAGCCATCCTGCCATGAGCTGCCACGCGGGAAGGGTAAACAAATAGAAATTCAGCGGCTTCCCAAAGATTGGGTCCACAACGCCGGTGACGTGCGGCGCCTGCCAATAGAGAGCAAGTGTCAGCCAGTCCGCCATCATGACCGCGCCGGTTCCTACGGCGGTAACGGCCGATATGCCGAGTGCGATGATGCGTACAACAGGCTCTACCGGCAGCCTCACCGGCTGCCCTCCGATAAAGATTGTTTGACTGCTCTGTAGCTCAGTGAAGTATGCCCGCTTCAGGACCACGAACGATCCGTATAGAACTAGAAACGTGGCCGCGGCAAATGCCGTGAACGCAGCCCACTGAACGCCCTGCGTTTTCCAGAACACGTCTTTGTATCCGAGTGATCCAAACCAGAGTGCGTTGAGGTAATACGAAAAGGCTATCCGGCAGCCGAAAACAACGCTGATGACGACAGCAAGCATGAGAAGGACCCGGCGGCGACGCCGTGGCGCATTTGGCCAATCAACAGATTCAAGCACTGTTGTACCCCGTTTTCATCAACTCTACTAGCAATCAGCATAATACTCCGGCCCGCTTCCACAAGCTGTCATATGGCTCGGGGCACTGCGCATTTGCTTTTGCGACGAACCTCGCACGTTAATCAGGGGTGTAACATCCAGCATCAGCGTCCCCGACGATGACACGCCGTGATCCAGGCATCACAAGCCATAACTACTATGGTTCATTCACTGAAAAAGCGAATACGGATGATTGTAGTGTCGAGCAAGCTGTGCTGACTTTCTGATGCTGATCTGAAAATATTTGGCCGTCTTCTCGATTCTGAGATCAGAAAACGGTTCTCTGGTCTGCAGACTGTCTGGCGGAGGACGCAGTCAC
>JBAVLE010000106.1:0-5668 GCA_049688735.1 Candidatus Angelobacter sp.
CCATGTAATTTTGTGAACCGGAGTGTTTAGAACAATGTTGCAAAGTTTACGGTCGATTCGGTCTGCCACGGTTCGCACAAGACTTTCATAGCCGCTGGCAATCCGGTATTGATGGTCCCCCTTGATAGCTTCTTCAGCTTCACTGTCCCGCCGCAGAGAACGCGAGCTAATAAGCGATGGATCGGCGGCATGGAAGCCTTCCACATATTTGAGAGCCTGCTGTTTTACGTCTTCATCTTCTCCGCTGCGGTCAAGATAATACTGAAATGATTCATCGGGCTCTTTGGCGGGGAGTTTGGCAAACAGCTTGTCAATTTTCTCCATCAGACGGCCAGCCTCTGACCACTCTCCGTTGATCTTCTGGCGAAAATTGCCCTGTACCGGGACGAGCGGCGCCGCACCTTCCGCTGCAAGGGCAAGAATTTCCTCCGGACGCCCATGAACAAACTCGGCTCCCAGTTCCACCGGAAATTCTGCCGTGAAGTGAGTGTAGATACGGCCACCAAGGCGGTCGCGTGCTTCGAGCAGCGTAACATGGAGCCCGGCCTCGGTAAGATGGCGGGCGGCAGTCAATCCGGCAATTCCACCGCCAATGATTAGCGCGTCCATAACTGTGCAGCCGTCTCTTCCTGTTTTGTGTCGCCGGAAACAGGCATTGGATAAACACCAAGCGCACGAGCAGCGCCGATATCGACGGTGAGGATCTCATTCTGCGGAGTCTTCTTAAGCCACGCCTGCGCGCGGGCGATTGCCGCGGAAAAGGTACCGCGTGGCAGCACAGTTAAATCAAGATAAAGAAAGTCCGGCGAGTTCGGCCCGAGTCGCACTCCCGTAAACGCATGGCCCGGCACAATCACGATGACTGGCTTCATGCCGAGGTTTTCTACGGCAGAAGCAAAGGCTACGCTCACGTCAATGCAGTTGGCGTTGCTAAGCTCCAGCGTCTCTCGGGGCAGGCGGATGCGCTCCGTTTCGTCAGGATAATTTCCAAAGGTATAAATACTGCTCACGTAGCTGATTCCTGATCGGCGCATGGCTGCAAAAATTGCGGCAGCTTGCGCACGTACTTGGTGGGTCAAATCAACTCCGGGCACAAGGTTATAACCGCGCATACGACCGCCGGGAACCAGGCGCTCAGCCCGCGCTACCAACTGCAGGACTTTTTCGTCATGCGGCGTCACCCACCGGGCCAGCAACTGCGCGTTGGCAAACTTTCTTCCCCAGAAAAAATCAGAAGCGCTATGGATAAGCACCGGACGCTGTTGCGCAAACGTGTGTCCGGTTGCGGGGTCCTGAACTTCAACTACCAGCGTAGCGGGATGAATTTCGCCATTCTCGTATGCCTTGGGCAGCAACTCAGGATCGAGATTGAAAGTCCGCACTTCGTGCGGCCCGATCACGGCGGTCTGGCGCAGCTCTGCGCTCCATCCTCGGACTTGCGATGAGATGATCTGCAAAACCGCCTTGTCTGACGTGTTGGCAATGCTTAGAACTGCCACAGGCCAGTAATCGGCGGCGTGTGCGGCAGCAAGCGCGGGAAATATCTCACCACGTCCTGGCATGTTGAGCTGGTATTGCATCTGTAGCGGAGAAGCGGGGCCGGTACTCACCTGCATCTTGGCTGGCAGAGGCGGCTCGGGCAGAGGTTTGAGCGCCAGTTTGGTGACAAAGATCCACGTCCAAGCCAGCGCGCCTCCCAGGCCTAGCGTAGTGCAGAGAAAGACCCATGCCAGAACACGCGCAGCTCTCCCTGGTTTTTTGGAGTTCGCCATCTAATCAATTGGGTGATGAAGAGAGCTGATGGGTTGCAAAACTTTTACGCCGGCGCAAGGCAACCGTTTGAGTCTCAGCGTGTTGCTGACGGGACCTTGTTGTCAACAAAGGCCACAGCTTCCTCAAGAATTTCCTGTACCAGTTCCGGCGAAGAGGCTTCCACATAGATACGCATCAGGGGTTCCGTGCCGGAAGACCGCAGCAACACCCATGCGTCAGCCCCTTTGTCTTTGATAGGAGCGTCAAGGAAGAACTTGATGCCGTCCAGATTTTCTTTGCGCAATACTTTGTAGCGCCCAAGTGACGTTGTTTCACCGTTGGCGGCGCGCGCAATCGCGCCTTCCTTCACATCATTCGGAATACGCAAGTCGCGCCGCGCATAATAATGCGGACCGTACTCGGATTGCAGTGCTGCCACAAGCTGGCCCAGGCTCTTGCCCTCATCAGCCATCACGTTGGCGAGTAGAAGGGCGTTGAGCAGCCCATCGCGCTCAGGTAGATGGCGCTGGAACCCGATGCCCCCGGACTCTTCACCGCCAATGACTATTTGCCTTTCCAGCATAAGATCGCAGATATATTTGAAGCCGATGCCACATTCCAGCAGCGTGCGTCCATGCTTGGCAGCAATGCGATCGAGCATACGCGTGGTATTGAATGCGCGCGCCACGTCGCCCGGCCAATCCTGATGGTGCGTCACCACCCATTGCAGCAAGATGGAAAAGATTTTGTGTGAATCCACAAAACTTCCATCTTCAGCGGCCGCGCCGATCCGATCGGCATCGCCATCAGTGATAAAAGCTGCGTGGCATTTTTCCTTGACGACAATTTCCTGCGCTGCCCGCACATGCGGCTCAATTGGCTCAGGGTTGATCCCCGGAAAAAGTGGATTTACCTCACTACGAATTTGCACATGCTGTATGCCGCGCTTCTGGAATATATCTGCCAGCACGTTGCGTCCTGCGCCGTACATGCAGTCGATGGCAAACTTGAAATCGGCCTTTGCAATCTTGTCCAGGTCCGCAAACTTGCAAATTGCCTCGATGTAGGGCGTCTTGAAGTCTGCTTCTTCCACCTTGCCTGCTTTGCCTTTCGGCATGGCCTCTTCACGGACGTATCCTTCAATCTGCTTGATGATTGCAGGTGTTGCTGACCCGCCATAGGTAGCTTTGAACTTCACGCCATTCCAATCCCACGGATTGTGGCTGGAGGTGATCATCACGCCACCGGCGGTTTGCAGGCTCCTTACGGCATAGGAGAGCGCTGGCGTAGGGGTGTAATCGTTTGAGAGCTTGATGGAAATGCCTGCGGCGGCCAGCACTTCTGCGGCGGCCTGGGCAAAACGGCGCGAGCCATAGCGTGTGTCATAGCCGATAACCAGCCCGCGGCTGGGATCTTCATTTTTTAAAACGTAAGCGGCAATGGCTCCGGCAACGCGGCGAACATTTTCAAAGGTATAGTCTTCGGCAATAACGCCACGCCATCCATCAGTACCAAACTTAATGTCCTCAGCGGCCATTCATCCTCTCTAGATCAGCTCAGTCAATTTCTTTTCACTCAAGTATTTCACAATTTTGCCAACGTCCTGGGAATGCTCCCGCGTGGTCACCAGAATTGCATCTTTAGTTTCCACCACTACCAGATTGTGGACACCCACCGTTGCCACAAATTTTTCGGGCGCATAAACATAGTTGCCGGTAGCATTCAACACAAAGGAATTTTTGCCATGCAGCACGTTCGTTTCATCTTCCTTCTGCAAAGCCGCATGATGTTCATATAAAGCCGCCCATGAGCCAAGATCGTTCCAACCAAAGTCGGCGCGCAAGCAAAAAAGGTTGGACGAATGCTCGCCCTTGGCTGAACGCGGCTCCAGGACGGCATAATCAATGCTGATGTTTTCGCACTTGGGATAAAGCTGTGCAAACGTCTTATCGAAGTCCTTGGTTCCCCATGCCGCAGCAATTTGTTCAAGGTAGGGCGTTGTTTCCGATAGGTGCTCCCGCAAAGCTCGGGTAAGCGTTCGAGCGCTCCACACAAAGATTCCGCTGTTCCAGTAGTAATTGCCGGCAGTAAGAAACCCTTCCGCACGCTGCTGGTTCGGTTTTTCCGTAAAGCGTTTTACGTGGAACAGGTCTGACTCAAGCTTTTCTCCGGTCTCAATGTAGCCGTAACCGGTTTCTGCGCGGGAAGGCTGCACTCCCATCACCACGATGTGGTCCTCGCGACTGGCGATCTCAATGGCGCGTTGAAGCACCTTGCGAAACTTTTTCTCGTCGCCGATCACGTGATCTGCCGGAAACATGCCGATAACAGCGTTAGGAGCGATCCTTTCCAGCAGAAAGGCCGCCAGGCCGATTGCAGGCGCTGTGTTGCGCGCCTCAGGCTCTGTAACTACCTGGCGCGGAGGAATTGCCGGCAACTGCCGCTGAATTTCTTCGGCGAGAAACTCATTTGTGATGACCCAAAAATCTTTCTCTGTACCCATCGGAAGCAGCCGCTCCATGGTTTTCTGGATCATTGTCTGTTTGCCATCAAGCGCCAGTACCTGCTTGGCCTGCTTGCGACGGCTTCGCGGCCAGAAGCGCGTACCGCTGCCGCCGGCAAGAATCACTGGATAAAATGGCTGTTTGCTCACACGCACCCGCAGGGCAGAAGCCCGATGTTTTCAACCTGCCGCAGCAATCGGCTTTCTCGCTCAACGCTGAAGCGTTGAGAAACTCTTTTCTAATAATACAGTGGCCGGCTGTTCAACTTTTTCGACTGGAAGCGAGGCGCAGAGAAATTCCAGCTCCCACTGCGGCTTCAGCAGGAATCTTTCCACCGCCGCAGGAATGACAATCGCTTCTCCGCTGGTAAAGGTTACCGGGGCCGCGCCTTCACTCTCAATTAGGCCGCATCCGCGCGCGGCGACCAGGCACCATACGCTGCGCCTGGCATGTCGCGGCCGCCGAAATTCCCATGGTCGCTTCATCTTAAAATGGTCGACGATGAAGCACGGCGAGGTCACAAGATTGACCTGCTCCTTCCCGTGGTCAATGTGTGGCTGCCCGGCAACCGCTTTGCCGGCATGCGTCTGTTCTTTGGTCACGCGCAGACCGTCTTCAATATGCAGTTCGCGTGGTCGGCCATAATCATAGAGCCGGTAGGTGGTGTCAGAGTTTTGCTGCGTTTCTACGATCACCGTGCCCCCGCCAATGGCATGGACTGTGCCCGCATCCACGTAGATCATGTCGCCTTCATGAACGTCAATCCAATTCAGCAGAGGCTCCATTCGGTTTTCCCGGATCGCGGCTTCGACTTCCGCCTTGCTTGTTCCCGGCTTTAACCCTAGTCCTATTTGGGCTCCGCGGTCGGCCTGCAATACATACCAGCATTCCGTTTTACCGCAGGGTTGGCCGACTTTGGCGGCGCTCTCGTCGTCCGGATGTACCTGCACGGAAAGCTTTTCCGTGGGAAAGAGAAATTTGATCAATAGCGGAAAGCGGCTTGCATCCCTGACTGCCTCGCCCAGAAACTGCTTGCCGAATTTTTGCACCAGGTCGGCTAGCGTCCGGCCGGCAAGCGGCCCATTGACAACCGTACACTTGTCGCCGGTAAGCCACGCCTCGCCAATTGGATCGCCCGTAACTTCGCGTGTATAGAACGGTTTGAGGTCTCGGATGCCCCAGACGCGCTCGTGAAACTGCGGTTGCAACAATAGTGGGTAAAGTTCGGGCATGCGAGTTTTTGGCGGCCGTGGCGATGGAACCTTGAAAATCTTAGACTCGCAAAGCAGGCTCGGCGTTGTCCAGCAGCTTGGGTCGTTGACCCAAGCTGCTGAGTATCAACGTCTAGCGGTTCGCTTGCGAAACCGCCGGCCCCAGCCCAGGACTTTAGTCCTGGGTGAGCGGAGCAAATA
>JBAVLE010000107.1:0-1878 GCA_049688735.1 Candidatus Angelobacter sp.
AGGAAAAACCCGAGCACGAAGCTGCCTGTAACATTGATGATGAGAGTCCCTAGCGGGAATGCAGCGTCAGTAAAGCGGGTAATGATCCGGCTGAGAAAATAGCGCAAATTAGCGCCGAGAATAGCGCCTAGTGACACCCAGAGATAGGGTTTCCAATCGATCAGGGATTGCATGCTGATGGCTCCAAAGTTGCAAAATTTGGTAGGAGTCATCAGCCGTCAGCGGGCGGTTAAAGGCGAACTCCATCGCCTGTCGTTATTAAAACACGGAATTGCGTACCAGAGAAACGCCAAATCATTTTGCTAAAAGCAACTTTCAAAAGACAATTGATATCAGGGCCAAGTGTGCACACAAAACGAGGCATTTTGCCCCTCCGTTTGTATCTAATATATTATTCAACTGTTTGTGCACTTCTCCCCCATGACTTTGCTGGAAAAGCGTATCCGAGGTCTCAATCAAGACCTTTCAAAGGCCGTCTCAAAGGTACTTGATGAGCCGAAGCCGAAGAGCGTTCATCGGCTGCGGAGCACCATCCGCCGCATAGAGAGTTTCGTGAGTTACGCGAACCTTGATATCGCTAAAAAAGAGGAACGCAGCCTGGAAAAATTGACGGATTTGCGCAAGCGGGCAGGAAAAGTACGCGACCTCGACGTGCAAATAGATCTTCTGGGCACCCTGGGCAATGGGTCAGCAACAAAAGACCGAAAGACTTTGGCAGAGCTTCTGGAAAAGAAAAGGGACCGGCAGGCCAAGCGGTTGGATTCTGCGGTAAAAAAAATCCATGACGCGAAATTTTTCAGCCGCCTTGACCGGATCGCAGAACACGCCAGTGCACTACAGGATGGCAAGAATCGTTCGCAGGCTCCTCTCGAAGAGGCCAAAGCGCAGCTTGCGGCCAGTGGTAAAGACTTTAGTCCAAGCCAAACAATGAAGCCCAGTCGCTTGCATGGAGTTCGGGTTGCTCTGAAGCGCATCCGCTACATGGCAGAGCTTGCGGAAGAATTAACGGAGCAAAAAGACCTCATGCGCGAACTCAAGTCTGTCCAGGATGCACTGGGCGAGTGGCACGATTGGCACGAGCTGACTGAAAGGGCGGAAAAGCATTTCTCAGATCGCGCAAGCTGCCCTCTTTTACGCGAAGCGCGGACTGTTCTAAGCGCGCGGTATTCAGATGCAATTTCTGCTGTGCACAAATTATTTTCGGTGACGCAGGAGCCCGCCAGAAAGCCTCCACGCTCCGCCCAATCTTTGCAGACTGCCGCGCGCCACGCCTGATAAAGCATGCCTGTCTTTGCCGCAGTCGATATCGGTTCCAACTCGGTGCGACTCAGCATCGCCGAACTTCGGCGTGGACGCTTGGTTTCTCTCCATCAGGACCGGGAAGTCACACGCCTGGGTGAAGGTGTATTTCGCGATGGCAATCTTGATCCGCAGGCGATGGCGCAAACGTTGAAGGTTCTGCGGCGTTTTCATCGTGCCGTACAGAGCTATGCGGTGGAGCGTACGCGTGTTGTCGGCACCAGCGCGCTGCGTGACAGCAACAGCGCACACCTTTTTGAAGAATGGGTGAAGACCGTTACTGGCTGGAACCTTGAAATTATCACCGGTTTGGAAGAAGGCCGGCTCATTCATCTTGGCGTGGTGTCAAACATGCGTACGCCGCCGCCCAGGATGTTATTGATCGACCTGGGCGGGGGCAGTTGCGAACTCACCCTGTCTGAAAAAGGACACATCAAAGAAATTGTTACGCTCCCGCTTGGGGCCGTCCGGCTGACGCAGGAGTTTATTCATCATGACCCACCTAGCAAACCTGAACTGAAGCGCCTGCATGACTTCATTGTTCAGGAAGCGGCGAACGCATCGCGCCAAATGACGCGG
>JBAVLE010000108.1:0-1763 GCA_049688735.1 Candidatus Angelobacter sp.
TCTGGCTTCTTAATTCCACCGATGGGCGCAGCGGGGGACGTTCAGCGAATAGCTGAATCAGTTCTGTTGGGCCGGGGTGGATTTTGTTTTTGGGGCTTACGAAAGCCGTGGCCCAGAAAAATCTGGAGGAAATTATGTCAATTTAAAAAAAGTTTTAATTGCCTAATTCAATGCAGCAACCCCACTCGCCTGGCAGCCACGTCCGGCTTGCTAACCGTTTAGCTGTAACCTACCGCGCTATCCGTGAGCTGAAACCCGGCCGCAGAGTTCGCCAATGTTCGACCGGGAGAGTTTTGACGCTAATAGGGTTCCCTCACTATGCTCGGGATTGCAGAACAACTTTTGCGTCCTTCGCATCCTTTGCGGTAAATTCTCTGTTCCATGCAGCTCAAACAGGCCGTTGATTCCGCGTATCAGCTATTTCTCGAAAATGACGTGCCTTCGCCCCGGCTGAACGCTGAGTTGTTGCTGGTATTCGTCCTGAACCGTGAACGTGCGTATTTCTACGCGCATCCCGAACGCGAACTCAACGCAGACGAGCAATCGCGCTATGACGAAGTGATTCGCGAACGCGCACGCGGCTGTCCTACGCAGTACATCACTGGACATCAGGAGTTCTGGGGACTTGATCTGCTAGTCTCGCCCGCGGTGCTGATCCCTCGACCTGAAACCGAGCACGTGGTTGAAACCGTGCTTGAACTGGTGAAGGGATACGGCTTCGACGGCCCCGGACGACTGAAGCTGTTAGACGTGGGCACCGGCTCGGGGTGCATTGCCTTGGCGCTGGCCAGCGAACTGCCCCATGTAGAAATCCATGCCTGCGATGTCTCTGACGATGCTCTGGAAATGGCGCGAACCAATGCCGCTCGCCTTGCGCTGGATGACAAAGTGCTTTTCCGAAAATCCGATCTGCTCGCCGCCTACGCCGGAGAACAATTCGACTTCATCATTTCCAACCCTCCTTACGTCGGTGAAGTCGATGCCGACAAAGTGCAGAAACAAGTCCGGGAATTCGAGCCCAAGATCGCGGTCTTCTCCGGTCATGAAGGAATGGAAATTTATCGCCGCTTGATACCGCAAGGCCAAGACGCCCTGCGTCCGGGCGGCTGGTTGGCTGCCGAAATCGGCTACTCAGAAGAAGAAAATGTTCGTAGTCTGCTGGCTGGATGGTCAGACGTTCAGGTCACGGCAGATCTTCAAGGAATTCCCCGGGTGATCGCGGCAAGAAAGCCAAAAACTGAAAATCCACACCAAGACACTGGACGAATCGCAAACGCAAGTCACCACTAATTTGCACCGATGAACGCTCATCGAAAGGAGATATTCGTTTATCTGACACTTTGATTGGATTTTCGGATCAGTGTCATCGGTGAAGATCAGTGGTAATTCCCGGTTTTCTCCGTGGCTCCGTGTCTCCGTGGTGGATGTTCTGCTCTAGTTTGCTACACTAATCAGTTTTCAATTCACCCGTGGAGGTGAAGTTTGGCTGAGAGTAGAAGCTCTGCTGTGTCCGCTGGCTTGGGCCGCACGATGCGCCGCGACGCCTGGTGGATGGAGAACATTCCCGTCATTGTCTTGCTGGGAGGGTTTGGCATTTATGCGACGTTGCGCGCCTTTGAAGGAAAGTTTTATTGGACCGACCCATACCTCTCGCCCTTTTACTCTCCACTGCTCAACTTTGGTTGGTGGCATTTTTCGCCGGCGCTGCTGATCCTGGCTTTTCCTTTGGGCTTCCGCGTGACTTGTTACTACTATCGCAAGGC
>JBAVLE010000109.1:0-5305 GCA_049688735.1 Candidatus Angelobacter sp.
TCCGGAAGCCATCTAAAAAAGTAAACTACATTCCGGTTTCGCCATCAGGAGTGCCGGTTTTTTCTTCAAATCAGGCACTTCTTCTTTCGTGCATTTATTAGAAATTTTAATGTTATTTTAAGTTAAGATTTTGTTTAATTCTGCTTCACACGTGCTATTCTCTTCACGATTTTCCTAGGGCTAGAGGCATCATCTTCTCCGGGCTCCACCCCTTCAAAGTTTTTTTATGAAGTACATTGGTGTTGTTGCGCCTGCAAAGCGCCTGATTCGGCGTTGAGGCAAAGCAACATCAGGGGACCAGAGTAAGCGCCGTCCTTCCGGGCTCAAAATCCCTTCAACAATTTCATGCCGGGCCGCGGTTTGGGCCAGGCAGGAAACGTGGTCCTTCATGGTTCGCCGTGAAGATCACGTGTTGTTCGTCTCATCTGAGACATTCGGGAGAACAAATAAGAACATGAACACCCTGAAGAACTTTGCCACCACTCTCCTGCCCACCAGCAGGAGTACACGCTCAAAATCCCTAACCTTGTTTGTCACGGCTTTGGTGTTTGCCATGCTGGCTGGTTCTTTGGCCGCGCACGCGCAGACAACTACGCTTGTGGTAACCCCGCTGAATGCCGGCCGGTTCTATGGTGATCCGAACCCGGAATTCACCGGAACCATTGACGGTCTGAAGAGCGGTGACAACATCACGGCAATTTACACCACCGTTGCTAATCCCGGCAGTGCGGTAGGCGATTACTCAATCGTTGCTACCCTGGTTGACCCAGACAACAAGCTGGGCAACTACACCGTGGTTGTCAACACCGGCACTCTCACGGTTACACCAGCGCCGCTGAGCATTGTTGCTGATGACACCGCGCGCGCCGTAGGCGAGCCCAACCCCACCTTCACCGGAACGGTCACAGGGATCAAGAACGGTGATGCCATTAGCGCAACCCAGGACAGCCAGGCAACGGTTGGCAGCCAGGCGGGGACGTATGACATTGTTCCCACTCTGACCGATGCATCCGGCAAGATCAGCAATTATGCAGTGACAATTTCTAACGGTACGCTCACCGTTACACCCTAATCTTCGCACCACGACGGTAAACAGAACACTTGAGGGCTGGCAATCTGGAGATTCGCCAGCCCGTTTTCTTTTGTGCAAACCTCCCATTTTTTTGCGCTCCGGGTCCTCCCGGCCCGGATACCACGCAACATACGGTACGGCGGTAACTTGCTGGCAAATCATTAGAAACGCACAATGTTGATGGATGTTTGTCTGCATTGGGTGCCTATGAATCCTGTGGTGTCTATTCACGCGACCTACGATTATCGGCTCGTGGCGCTCTCCGTAATCATCGCCATATTCGCCTCGTATGCAGCCTTGGAATTAGCAGGAAGAGTAACTGCGGCCCGGAACTATGCTCGGCTGGCCTGGCTCATCGGAGGCGCTTGTGCAATGGGCACTGGTGTATGGTCCATGCACTACACAGGAATGTTAGCGTACAGGCTACCCATTCCTGTTTACTATCATGTTCCGACTGTAGCGCTGTCTTTGCTTGCCGCCATCTTTGCGTCTTTGATTGCTCTGTTTATCGTAAGCCGGCAGCAACTCACTGTTTTTAGAGTGATCATTGGCAGTTTGCTGATGGGAGCTGGAATCGCCACCATGCATTACACGGGAATGGCGGCGATGCGGCTCTCCGCCATGCATCACTACCATCATGGTTTGTGGACGCTCTCTGGAGTGTTGGCCGTCGTAGTTTCTCTTGCTGCATTGTGGCTTGCCTTTCACTTCCGGGAGGAAAGGTCGGAGCGGCTGCTGAAGATTGCCAGCTCTGTGATCATGGGACTGGCCATTCCAGTAATGCATTACACCGGCATGGCAGCCGTAACATTCATGCCTGTGAACCAGGCTCCGGACTTAACCCATGCATTGGATATCTCTGTTCTTGGGAACTCCGCGGTAATCCTTGCCACCCTGGTTATTCTGGGTACCGTGGTCTTGACGTCGCTCGTGGACCGTAGATTCTCCGCGCAAGCACGCGAACTGGAAATGAGTGAGCACCGCTATGAATTGCTGTTTGAAAGCAATCCCCAGCCTACTTTTGTTGTTGATTTGAACTCGTTATTTTTTCTGGCAGTGAATGAGGCGGCGGTTAACACCTATGGCTTCTCCGCCGATGAGTTCTCAAGGCTAAAGCTTCCGGCGCTGGATGCGGCGCAGAACTCCAATGAGTTGCTTACCACTGGGAATACCGCCATGCCGTGCAAGGCGCAACATCGGCGCAAGGACGGCACGGTATTCGATGTCGAGCTCTCGCTGCGAAAGATCAGCTGGACTGGACGTCCGGCGGCGCTGTTGTTAGCCGCTGACATCACCGAGCGGACACGGACAGAACAGCTCGAGTTGGAACGCAGGAACTTTCTGGAGACAATTACCCAAAACCAGCCTTTGGACGAAAGCCTTAACCATCTCGTCCGTCTTCTCGAAAACCAACTTCCGGGATCGCGTTGTTCCATTCTGTTGGGCAAGCCGGGGCGTTATTCTCAGGTAGCCGCCAGTAGCTTTGGCAGGGACATAGTGACTGCGTTGGAAGGTTGGCGGCTGGAAGAAATTCCCTATGCCCTGGGATCCTCCGGCAAAGAGCGCGAAATAGTTTTTGTTAAAGACATTATCAGCGCAAGCACTGAAGGCGGAATGCGGGAGTGGGCGCGGATGATGGACCTTAAATCTTGCTGGTCAGCCCCGGTGGTGGACCACGCAGGCGCGTTCGTTAGTTTGATACTGGTGTTTTTTAGCGAAGATTGCCAGCCTCACCTGCAGGATCGCAGCAGGCTTGAAATGGCTCGTGACATGGCTTCCATTGCCATTAAACATAGTCATCTCACGGACCGCCTTTCTTATCAGGCCCAGCACGATGCTCTTACAGGACTGCCCAATCGCTTTTTACTTGAAGACAGGCTGCAACAGGCTATTGCATATACAAACCGGCATGAATCACAACTTGCGGTCTTGATCATCGATTTGGATGGCTTCAAATATATTAACGACAGTGTGGGACATCAATGTGGCGATCAGGTCCTTATTGAAGTTTCCCGGCGTCTGCGTTCCATCACCCGCAGGACAGATACGCTGGCCCGGATCGGCGGCGATGAATTCTGCCTGGTGCTGAGTGATCTACACAAGTCAAGCGATTCGTTCCAGGTGGCCCAAACTTGCCTGGACACGCTGCGCAAGCCGCTCATGATTGCTGAACACGAATATTCCATCAGCGCCAGCATCGGCATCAGTTGTTATCCGGAGCATGGCGCCGAACCCGAGCTGCTGCAGCAAAGCGCGGACATTGCCATGTACCATGCAAAGTTCAACGGCAAGAATGGCTTTCAGGTGTTCACTCCAGAAATCAATGCGCATCTGCATGAGCGCCTGCAACTAATGGGCGATCTGCGTCATGCCCTGGAAAACGACGAGCTCCATTTGGTGTATCAACCGCAATTCATCGCGGACGGCCAGCTCGTCGGCTTTGAAGCATTACTGCGCTGGGAGCATCCGCAGCGCGGAATAATCATGCCGGACAAATTCATTCCCATCGCCGAAGAGACTGGTCTTATCGTCCCGCTTGGCAACTGGGTGCTGGATCAGGCGTGCCGGCAGCTCGCCGTCTGGCATAAAAGCGGCCACCCGGGCTTGCGCGTTGCAGTAAACGTTTCCACTCTGCAATTTGAACGGCAGGACTGGATGGATACCATCTCTGAGAGTTTGAGAAAGACCGGAGTGCCTCCCTCTTGCCTTGAGCTTGAACTTACGGAATCCGTGGTGATGAAGAATTGTGAACGGGCAGCCACCCGCCTGACCGAGCTGCGCGCACTGGGAGTCAGCTCGGCCATAGACGACTTTGGGACCGGGTATTCGTCGTTGAAATACCTGCAAAACCTGCCAATTGACACTCTCAAAATAGATCAGTCTTTCATTCGTAACCTTGATCCATCAGCGGACGTCCAATCCGCCAATGGCGCAATTGTGCAGGCTATCGTCACTCTGGCGCAGCAACTCGGGCCGCGAGTGGTAGCCGAAGGCGTGGAGACCAACGAGGAACTTGAGGTTCTGCGGCGGCTTGGCTGCGATTTTGTGCAGGGCTATTTATTCTCCCGTCCTATGTCTGTCGAGCAATGCAATCATTTCCTGCATTCAAGTTCCTCCTGGCCTAAAAACCGCGTCCCTATACTTTCCGGTGCGCGAGTTGATGACCGGAACTAGCATCGTGTAAAGATGTTGCGGATAAAAATCTCTCCGCAGATGCCCAGTTATTCCCAGATCGGAAATCCTGTTGTTTCACTCAATTTTGCTGATCGACATGGGGTCTCTACTCCCGCCTTTGTTGCGAGCGCAAAAAAAACCCGCGCGGTCTCCGCAAAGGACGGGGCGTCACACGGCAATATGAGGGACAGAAAAGCTGAGAATCGAGGGACTGCCTGCCGGAATTTCTCAAGGTTCATCGCGCAGAATCTTACGAATTACGCCGACGACATCTGCGGGGTCAAAAGCTTCGACTGCGAAGTCCGCTTCCGGCAGCTTCTGCTGGTGAGAGCGCAGCAAAGAGAGAACAGGCCCGGTTGAGTATTGGCGAAAACAGGCAATGACTTCTTTTTTCTCAGACGCTGGAACAGAATGCCCCAGAACAAGTAAATCTGCTCTGGAATGACATTGCGAGTGAGCTTGGGCCCGCCCAACCGCTGAGGTGACGGAATATCCCGCCCCGCGCAATAGCATTTCACGAGTTCTTGCCAGGTTCGGTTCCCAGGAAACCAGAAGCACTGATTTAGTCATCAAAGGCCCGCTCTTGGCGACTTATTTAATAAAAATTGACCCGGAACTTTACATATTGTTGTCTGATTAGTTTACCCGAAAGTCAACCTCAGAGACCAGCGCCGCTGATGGAAGCCGAACATGCTTACTTGGAAGCCTCGGCGACGGCGTGCGGCACAACTTTGCGAGACAATAGGGCTACCGGTAGATCTCGCAACACTTTCTGATTTCACGGGGAGGAGGCAGGCCTTCAGGGGTAAAGCTACTGGACAAATCGGCTTCAGCCGCTCGGGTACCGGGTCTAGCGTAAAGCGCGGGTTTGCGGAGCTGTGAGGATATTGTTTGGGATTTCTGGCCAGAAGCCGCTTTGCCGATCCCGCTAGATATAGTCTTTGAACTTTTCGTATTCGAGCGAGTCTATGATCCACCATCCACAGCTTGGTTCGGCTTCAGTTCAAGGATCAGGAACCAACATTTCTATCTTCTGTTGCTTCTGCTCTTTTTCGAGAC
>JBAVLE010000110.1:0-11864 GCA_049688735.1 Candidatus Angelobacter sp.
GCCAGCGGCAGCCCACTCGTTAAATTCCTGCTGCAGTTTCTGATCAGCCGCGGAAGATTGAAGGTCGACTTTGCTATCCATGTTGCTATGCTACATTGAAATGTTTCACTCACTCAATGGACGGGCGAAATGGCCGAGCCAGCAAATCCACAGCAATCCACAAAACAATCCAACGACGCGCTTTATTGCCCTAACTGCGCCCGCGAAATCACCGATCCTCTTACCTGCGGCGATTGCTCCGCCGTCATCTGCCGTGTCTGTGGAACGCCGCTGGAATCCTCATCTGACCTGGGAATGGGATAAGGAATGAACCAAAAATGGTAACTATTGTTTTGCTGCTGATTTCTAACATTTTCATGACCTTTGCCTGGTACGGACATCTCAAATATCAGAACGTGCCGTTGTGGAAAGTCACGCTCATTAGCTGGGGAATTGCTTTCTTTGAATACACCTTCCAGGTGCCGGCCAACCGCATTGGCAGCCATACCTTCAACGCTGCACAGCTCAAGACGATTCAGGAAATCATCACGCTGGTGGTATTTTCAGGATTTTCCGTCTGGTATTTGAAGCAGGACATTAAGTGGAATTACGCCGTGGGATTTTTCTTTATCGTAGTGGCGGCGTTTTTTATTTTTAAGAAGTGGTAGAAGCTGTTGCAGCGATACGCGTTCTTCGGCGCGTCACCTTTTGATGTAGAGACGTAGCATGCTACGTCTCAGCAGTTCAATAAAATGGACGCATTCGCTCAGCTTTACACCGGCGTCTTCGTCTTCCGCTCAGGATTGAAAAATGGCAACTTCGCCACTTTGGCAGTTACCTTTTGCCGGACGGCTTCAATGGTGATCTCCATCTGCAACTTGGTTCCTGGCCGTGAATGCTCCGTCTCAACACTGGCCAGGGCGATCATCTTTTTAAGCAGCGGTGACCACGTGGTTGAAGTGGCTTTGCCTACCTGTTTGCCGCCCAGATACACAGGCACATGGATGCGCGAAGCCTGCGCCGGCGCGGCCGGTGTAAGCCCAAACTTTTCATAGCGTTCTTCAATCTCCACCCAATCCATTTCCAGCCCGACCAGCTGCCTCGCAACGCCATTCTTCTGCTGCTGGGCCAACGTTGCTTTGCCGACGAAATTTGCTTTGTCCAGATGAACCATCTTGCCGAAGCCGAGTTCATAAGGGGAGTACTTTTGTTCCGGGATCAAGGCCTTCTTGCTGCTGATGTAATCCACCTCAATCAGCAACAATCCAGCCTCAATGCGCGCAACGTCAAGCGCCAGCATGCCAGCGGGATGAATATCAAAGCGTCGGCCTGCGTCCATGAGAGCATCCCATACTTTCACGGGATCGCGGCTCTCGTTGAGCGGCACCCATATTTCGTAGCCGAGGTCGCCTGTGTATCCTGTGCGAGAAATATCCACCGGCACGCCGTCGATCTTGCCGCTAATCATGCGGAAATATTTCAAATCGGCGACATCGGCTTCCGCAATGCTCTTGAGCAGCTTACCGGACGTCGGGCCTTGCAGCGCCAGGGCCGCAACTTTCTCTGAGACGTCCTCTATCTGCACATCCATGTTGAGACCGTTCTGGCGGAACCAGCGAAGGCTCGGGTCAGCAGCAGTCCAGCGATATTTATTTTCGGCCAGCCGGGTAATCGTACCATCATCAATGACTTTTCCCTGCTCATCGCACCAGCAGCAGTAGATCACCTGGCCCGCCTTCACCTTGTTGATGTCCCGCGTAATCACGCGGTTCACAAGCTTGGTGGCGTCCCTGCCTTCTACGATGTACTTGTACAAAGGCGTGATATCAATCAGCGCGGCGGCGTTGCGGATGGCGTTGTACTCATGCTCATGATGCACCTCATAGCTGCTGACCGTGTAAAAGCCCGACCACTCGCGATAATTCAGGCTGTGGCAAAGGGCAAAGGTGCGATCATGAAAAACGGTACCAACGGGCAACGGAAAAACCTCACGGCAAAGTGGCTGACGGTCGATTATACGAAACCCTCATCAGATCTGGGGAGGACAGGCGCACCCCCGTCGGCCAGTCCTACGGTGATCACCTATGTCGTCGAGTATAAACATGGTATAACTCATGTTATACTTAATCCATGAAGACAGCAATTTCGCTTCCGGAAGATCTCTTTCGTCTGGCGGAAGCCACCGCACGCAGGCTCAAGATGTCGCGTAGCCAGTTGTATGCTACGGCGCTGGCGGAGTACCTGCAGCGTCGTAAAACCAGCAACATCACAGCTCGCCTCAATAAAATCTATTCCAGGGAAAGCTCGGACTTAGATCCGGCTTTGCAGTCCGCGCAGCTTCGGTCGCTTGAAAGAGAGGACTGGTAGCCTCTGTGACGCGCGGCGAGATTTGGTGGGCTGACCTGCCTGAGCCGCGTGGCTCGGAACCCGGATACCGCCGGCCAGTTCTCGTGCTTCAGGCGAATTCTTTCAATCAAAGTAGAATCCGGACCGTCATTGTAGCGGTCCTTACAAGCAATCTGGGGCTGGCAGAAGCGCCCGGCAATGTCCTGCTCCCTGCTTCAACTACTGGATTGCCTCGTGATTCGGTCGTCAACATTTCTCAGCTTCTCACCCTCGATCGTTCGTTCCTTACGGACAAAGTGGGCAAGCTGCCGGGAAGATTGATGGCACAAGTGGATGCCGGACTTAGGCTCGTCTTCGATTTGTAGGATTCACGCCTACTTTTGCAGAGATCGCACAAAAAAGCCGGTGATGTATCTGACAGGCTCAGGGCAACAAGGGCCTTACAACGGCAGACAGGATCGTCGTCGTTCCGCTAAAATGTGAGGTCACTTCTTTCAGGTCGTTGACGAACGGTTTCACCCAAGTATGCCTACTTTCAACGGCTCTAGCTCCAAATACGACGTAATTGTCATCGGCGGAGGCCACAACGGTCTTACCAACGCCGCCTATCTCGCTCGCGCCGGCAAAAAAGTGTTGGTGCTGGAGCGTCGCCATGTCCTCGGTGGCGCAGCCGTGACGGAAGAAGTTTTTCCTGGCTTTAAGTTCTCCGTCTGTTCATATGTAGTGTCGCTCTTGAGGCCCGAGATCATTCGCGACCTGGATCTTCCTCGCCATGGGCTAGAAATCCTGCCTCTCGACGGCACGTTCACGCCGATGCCCAACGGTGACTATCTCTGGCGGGTGAACGACCATGGCAAATCGCGCCGTGAAATTGCGCGCCACTCCAAGGTTGATGCCGAAGCTTACGAGGAATTTGGCAAAGCCATGCAGGCCATGTGCCGCTTTGTAAAGCCGATCCTAAGCATGGTGCCGCCCGATCCCAGCACGCTCAACCCGCGTGAGCTGATGAAAATGCTGTTCATCGGCAAGCGCTTCCAGGGCATGAGCAGCGAGGACAAATATAACCAGGTCCAGTTGATGACCATGAGCGCCATCGACTTTCTGGACCAGTGGTTTGAGACCGACGTGCTCAAGGCGACGATGTCAGCTTCAGGAATTATTGGCACGTTTCTTGGCGTGCGCTCGCCCGGGACCGCATACGTGCTGCTGCACCACTATATGGGAGAAATTGATGGCGCTTTCCGTTCCTGGGGATTCTCTCGCGGAGGAACCGGCGCTATTTCCAATGCCATTGCTGAAGCGGCCCGCGAACTGGGAGCTGAAATAAGGACCGAAGCGCCGATCGCGAAGATTATCGTGAAAAACAACCGCGCGCAAGGCGTGGTCCTGCAAAATGGCGATGAAATCTATGGTGATGTGATTTCTTCCAGCGTTGATCCACGGCTTACGTTTATCAAGTTCATTGAAGAGAACCAGCTGCCTGGTGAATTTCTGGAAGACGTGCGGCGATACAAGTTCCGTGGCTCGTCCGGCAAAGTTAACATTGCGCTGGACGCGTTACCTGACTTTAAATGCCTGCCCGGACCCGGAGCCCATCTGCGGGGTGCGATTTCGATTTCACCCAGCGTGGAATACATGGAACGCGCTTATGACGATGCCAAGTACGGCAACTTCTCGCGCCGCCCATATATTGACATGGTGATTCCATCGCTCACCGATCCCTCTGTCGCGCCGCCAGGGAAACATGTGATGTCATGCTTTGTGCAGTACGCGCCGTACAAGCTGCGTCCGGGATTGAACTGGGACGATCAGCGCGAAGCTTTCGGCAACACAGTCATTGATACCATCTCCGAGTATGCGCCGAATTTAAAGAGCATCATCCTCAACAAGCAGGTGCTTACTCCGCTTGACCTGGAGCGCGAGTTCGGGTTGAGCGAAGGCAATATTTTTCAAGGCGAGCTTTCGCTCGAGCAGCTTTTCTTTCTGCGTCCGGTGCCCGGTTACGCGCAGTTCCGCACACCAATCAAGAATCTCTATATGTGCGGCTCAGCCACCCATCCCGGCGGAGGCATTATGGGCGCGCCCGGTCGCTTAGCCGCGCTGGAGATTCTGAAAGACGGAGCCAGCTAGCCAATGGCTGAGACTCGCGACGTTATCATCATTGGCGGCGGCCACAACGGTCTGGTCACCGCGTTTTACCTGGCGAAAGCTGGTTTCAAACCGCTGGTTCTCGAACGTCGCGCCCAAACCGGCGGAGCCGCGATTACTGAAGAATTTTCCACGGGCCTCCGCTGCTCTACGCTCGCGCATTCAGCCGGGCCGCTGCTGCCGGAAATCGTGAGCGACATGCAACTGGCGCGGCACGGACTGAAGCTGGTAACTCCTGAAGTCGCTGTCACAGCGCTCTCACCCGAAGGCCGCGCTCTGGTTCTTTATAACGACACAACGCGCGCAGCTAAGGAGATCAACAAGTTCTCGGCGAAAGATGCGGAACGATATCCGGTGTTTCAACAGTCGCTGGAAAACATTGGCCGCGTCATTGGCGACGCGCTGAGGCTCACGCCGCCCAACATTGACGATCCAAGCCGCGGCGATCTGTGGGCTATGCTCCAAACCGGACGGGCTTTGCGCAAGCTAGGCAAGAAAGATATGTACCGGCTGCTGCGCTGGGGACCGATGGCTGTCGCTGACCTGGTTGCCGAATTTTTCGAAACTGAGCTTTTGCGCGCCACGATTGCCGCACGCGGAATCTTTGGAACCGCCATGGGGCCGTGGTCGGCGGGCAGCAGTCTGGTATTGCTCATACGCGCCGCGGGCGATCCACATCCGGCAGGTTCATCTTGCTTCGCGATGGGCGGAACGGGGGCAATCACACAAGCAATGTCTGCAGCCGCCAAAGAAGCGGGCGCGGAGATTCGCACATCTGCGGAAGTAAAAGAAGTCCGTATAAAAGACGGTGCGGCCACTGGAGTGATTCTTAGCAACGGAGAAGAAATTTCTGCCAAAGCTGTGATCTCCAATGCAGATCCTCGTCGCACTTTGCTTACTCTTGTCGATCCTACACACCTCACGCCCGACTTCGTGATGAAGCTGCAAAACATCCGTATGCCGGGCACCGTTGCAAAGATAAATCTGGCGCTTTCAGCGCTGCCTAAATTTACCGCGCTCAACGCAGATGACGCTTCCCTACGCGGGCGCATTCACATTGGTCCGGAGATCGATTATCTGGAGCGCGCGTTTGATGAATCTAAATACGGCAACTTCTCGCCACATCCTCATCTGGAAGTTACTATTCCGTCGCTCACAGATTCGTCGCTCGCACCGAGAGGCAAGCATGTGATGTCCATCTATATGCAGTACGCGCCGTTTAAGCTGAAGAATGCTGACTGGGACAACCAGCGCAGCGCTCTTGGCGAGACGGTTGTTAGGAGTCTTGCAGAATACGCGCCGAATCTGCTTGCGCTGGTGGAGGACGGCCAGATCATCACGCCGAAGGATCTGGAGACAACTTACAGCCTGACCGGTGGACATATCTTCCATGGCGAGTTGGCGCTGGACCAGTTTTTTACTATGCGTCCGCTGCTCGACTGGGCGCGTTACAACACGCCGATTCAAAACCTCTATCTATGCGGTTCTGGCACGCATCCCGGCGCAGGCCTGACCGGAGGCTCAGGCGCAAATGCTGCGCGGGAGATATTGAAAGTACTGCGCCGATAAAACCAACATCCACCACTGTGTTTCCATTTCCTTCTAAAATGATAATTAGCAAGCGATGCGACCTGGTCGCTGCCCTACATTGAGGTTGTTGATGTCCGCGTCCTATTCCAACACACGGCCTGAAGTCGCAGTTTCAGAAGCGATGACGCTGCCGCAGCGTTACTATACCGATCCTGCATGGTTCCAGCGCGAGATGGAGGCCATTCACTTCGACATGTGGCTCTGCGCCGGACGCATCAGCCAGATTCCCGATGCAGGCGATTATTTTCTGCGTCAGTTTGCCAATGCCAGCGTGATCATCACACGCGACGAACAGGGGAGCATCCGCGCTTTCCACAATGTCTGCCGCCATCGCGGCACCATGCTCTGCGAGCAGGAAGAAGGCAAATTCGCGGGACGCATTCAGTGCCAGTATCACGCATGGACTTACAAACTCGACGGCACGCTAACCAACGCACCGCACATGGAAAAAGTGCAGGGCTTCTGCGAAGCTGACTATCCGCTGAAGGCAGTCGCCACCGCCGTTTGGGACGGCCACATCTTCATTAATCTTTCGGCGTGCCCAATTCCATTTGAGCAGCATCTGTCCGGACTTGATCGTAAATTTGCGCCGTGGCGTATGGCGGAACTTCAGATGGTCGAGCGGCGTGTTTATCATCTCAAGGCAAATTGGAAGCTGATTATTCAGAATTATTCTGAGTGCCTGCACTGTCCGATCGTGCATCCGCTGCTGCAGAAGCAATCACATTACATGAGCGGTGACAATGAGCCGCCGCAACCCACTTATCTTGGCGGGTGCATGGACCTGCGCGACGGCATTCAAACGCTCACAATGGATGGCACGACAAACCGCAGCTCACTTCCCGGGCTCAGCGCAGACGATCAGCGCCACGTCTATTACTATTGCCTGCTGCCTAACTTCTTCCTCAATCTGCATCCTGACTACATGCTGACGTTTACCATGTGGCCGCGCGCTGTCGATCACACGGAAATCATCTGCGAATGGCATTTTCATCCCGACGAGATTCGCAAACCAGGCTTCAATCCGCATGATGCCGTCGAGTTTTGGGACCTCACCAATAAACAGGACTGGGCGCTTTCAGATCTGGCGCAGCAAGGCATCGGTTCCAAAGGATATCAACCGGGACCGTACTCAAATCGGGAAGAGCTGCTGCTGGCGCTGGACCGGTTTGTGCTGGAGCGGCCCGGCGAAAACCGTTAACCACAATGGCCATGAAGCAGCACAAAGCTGTTAACACAGTTCCTTTGTGTTCCTTTCTGGTAAAAGGCTTTCAAAACTTTGCCAAACTCTCCATCGCCTTAAACAAATCTTCCGACTGCGGCAGGATCACGTCTTCCAAAATCGGCTGGTACGCCACGAATGTATCCGTAGCTGCGACGCGTTTTACTGGAGCGTCCAGGTCTTCAAACAATTCGTCGGCAATACGAGCGGCGATTTCTGATCCATATCCCCAGCTCCGCGTATCTTCATACACCACCAGCGCGCGGCTGGTCTTGCGGACAGATGTAGCAATTGCTTCCCAGTCATACGGGTTGAGCGTGCGCAGGTCAATCAACTCGACGCTGACATTCTGTTCGCGCTCAACTTTCTGCGCTGCCTGCAACGCTCGAGGGACGGTAGCACCGTAGGTAATCACAGTGAGATCAGTTCCTTCTTTTACTATTCTCGCTTTGCCAAACGGGACCATGTAATCGGCGCCGGGATAAGGTGCGCGGCCAAAAGTTTCACGGTACAAACGTTTGTGTTCCAGAAAGATGACAGGATCGTCGCATCGAATTGCGGTGCGCAGCAGCCCGTTTGCGTCCAATGCATTCGACGGAAAACACACTCTCAGTCCTGGATTGTGCGTGAACAGACTTTCACCACATTGTGAGTGATAAATGGCGCCGCCGGTGAGGTATCCGCCAATGGCCACGCGAATCACCGCCGGGCAGGAGAAATTTCCATTCGCCCGCCAGCGCATTACAGACAGCTCATTGCGAATCTGCTGATACGCAGGCCAGATGTAATCAAAGAACTGTATCTCGACCACCGGCTTGAGCCCGCGAGTAGCCATGCCAATTGCTCGGCCTACAATGTTGGCCTCCGCCAGGGGCGAATTGAATACGCGGTCACCGCCAAATTCCATCTGCAAGCCAGAGGTCAACTTGAACACGCCTCCCTTGCCTTTAATCTGCTTCTCTTTGAGATATTCTTCGCGGCTGCAATCGGCTACATCTTCACCAAACACAACAACCCGATCATCGCGGCGCATTTCATCTTTCAAACAAGCATTAATCAGGTCAGCCATGGTTTTGTCGCCGCCTTGTGGCTGGGACTCAGTGGCCATCTTGCGCGGATCAAGATCTTCAGAATAAACATGCATGTAGATCGAATCCGTAGTGGGCAACGCGACTTTTAAAGCCTGGCCGGTTGCGGTTTCCACTTCCTGATCAACAGACTTTTCCAGCTTGTTTACGCCCGCTTCGTCCAGAATATTCTCGCGAACCAGAAACATCTGCAGACGAGTCACCGGATCGCGCTTTGCGTCTTTTTCGCGCTCCGTGTCAGGACGGTAGAGCCTCTCGTCATCGGATAGCGAATGCGAATACGGCCGCGTGACATGCCCATGAACCATTGCCGGCCCTTTTCCGGCCCGGATGTACTCCACAGCCCGCTTGCACGCCGCGTACGAGGCAACCACGTCAGTACCGTCACATTCTTCCAAATGCAAATTGGGAAAATTGCTGACCAATCTGGAAACGCTTCCACCCGCTGTCTGCACTTCCACCGGAACAGAGATTGCATAGCCGTTGTCTTCAATCAGGAAGAGGACGGGCAGCTTAAGATTGCAGGCGGAGTTCATGGCTTCCCAGAACTCGCCTTCGCTGGTGGTGCCCTCGCCCGCGGAGACGTAAACCACTTCGTCGCCCTGGAACGTTACATCCTTGAATTGGCGGTAGTCGCCGTCATGTTTCTTTGCCGCTTCCGGATGCCTGCCAAAATAGCGCCCAGCTTCAGCGCAACCCACTGCTTGCAGGAACTGTGTGCCCGTCGGCGAGGACTGGCTCACAATGTTCAGCCTTTTATGTCCCCAATGCGAAGGCATCTGCCTGCCGCCTGAAGCAGGATCATCGGCCGCGCCCACTCCTTCCAGGAACTGCTCATAGGGAGTCATGCCCAGCGCCAAACAGAGAGCGCGGTCACGATAATACGGGTAAAACCAGTCATAACCCGGCTTCAGATTCAGGGCCGCCGCCACGGTCAGGGCTTCATGTCCAGCGCTTGAAATTTGGAAGAAAATCTTCTGCTGATTTTTCAGTACCTTTTCCTTGTCGTCGAGCCGACGCGAAAGGTACATAAGCCGGTAAATCTCCACCAGTTGCTGGCGTGTGAGCCCTTCATAATTCTTGTCGGATTTTGCCGGCATCTCCGCCACTGCGGAAGCATTCTTTTTGGACTCAATCTTGGTCACAGCCATGGGTCTCCTCTGAAAAGACACGGGTGGGGTTTTGGGGCGAACTTAGGTGTACCTTTCATTTTAAATCCTAAGGTGTTTACCGGGATATACTGAAAATGGATGATTCGCAAAAATCGCCCCATCCCGGGCCATACGGCCAAACTGCTTATTTTTGATCTGGACGGAACATTGATTGATTCCCGTGAAGACCTGGCCAATTCCATCAATGCCATGTTGATTCACTTTGGCAAGAAAGAGCTGCCTCATGAGGTTATCGCCAGCTACATTGGCGATGGCGCTCCCATGCTAGTCCGGCGGGCCCTGGGCGATCCTGACGACGAGAGCTTTGTGCAGGATGCCATGCTTTACTTTTTGGCTTGGTATCGCGAGCACAAGCTTGATAACACTTATGTTTATGATGGTGTAAAGGAAGCACTCAATGCCATCCAGAAAAGCCGTGATGGGGCTTTTGCCCAGGGAACCCAGTCGCTGAAAATGGCAGTTCTCAGCAATAAGCCGGTCGGCCCTACACGGGCGATTGTGGAAGCTCTTGGCCTTAGCCCGTATTTCTTTCAGATTTACGGCGGCAACAGCTTTCACACCAAAAAGCCCGATCCCACAGGCGTGCAAGCCCTCTTAGAAGAATCTGGCGCGACTCCGGGGGAAACAATCATCATCGGCGACTCAGACATTGACATACTGACAGCGCGCAACTCCGGGATTTACTCCGTGGGCGTGACGTATGGGCTGGCTCCGCACACGCTGGAAGACGCGCCGCCTGATGTGCTGATCGACAAGCCGCACGAACTGGCGTTGGTGCTAGGATCGCGTGAGCAATGTCGACTGGAATTCAAGCCGACTAGCCTAGCTTGATACAAATCGCCCTCCGCCGCGACCGGCCCGCCCAAGTCGATAAATCCGTTCTGATCAGTGTCATCAGCGTAATCAGCGGCGAGATTTTGGGTTCTGTTTTTCTTCAGAACGGCTGACCTTCTTTTTCCGTTTGGCCAGCTCTTTTCTGCGCTCTTCAGCGTGGATAAACACGTCATCAGGATCGCTCAGTTCCTTCTCCCGTGCCTGACGGACCTTGCCATAGCGGTTCCAGTCTTCCAACTCAGTGCCATGCAGGATTTCCAACAACTCCTGGTTCATTTCCGCTTGCAACTCTTGAGTAAATCCCTGGAAATTGCGCATGGACCTGGAAGGGAAAAACCTGATTGCTTCCAGCACCTGGCATTGCGCAACAATAGCGGCAAATGAACGGTTCAGCCGGTAGAGGGTGTGATAAATCTCAAGTTTTTTGGTACCGTCGAATGTAGCCATGTTGCCTGTCTCCTTTGGGTAAGGCGATTTGGTCAGGGCTGCGTTCGGTGTTAACGCACCGGCGCAGCCTGCTTATTAAGCTTATAAAGCAAACAATAGACGAAATCAATAGAGAAACCGGGAATATTTTCAAGAACACATCGGTCGGCATTTGAATCACTTAATTTTATAAAGTAATTCGCGTATGTTTTACGAAGCAGAACAGATGAAAAGTAAAGTTGAAGGGCTTCGAGTAAGCTTTTTGGCACGTGCTCTCAACTAAGCTTTTTGACGCGGATCCTATCCTGGCGAAGGACAACGATTGCGCCTTGCGTCAGATCCTCACTAAAACTTGGCAGGTTTTCTAGCAACAGTCGAGCCTGCATTTCTGGCCGGCGTGGCGATGGATGCCGAAAAATAATGACTGAGGGAAGCCGCTGCTGACGAAACGTCAGGATAGTGCCGAAGTCAGTGTCAGCGGAAACGATAATGCGGCTCTCTGACGCCGCAGCCTCGAATATCTCTTCATCTCTTGCCTTTTCGAGGTTACGGTCGCGAACGTGAACAGCATCATGGGCTGCTGCCTCCAGAAGTTTTGCCAGTTCCGGAGAAAGCGCATTGTCGATCAGGAATTTCATCCGTGCGAGTGCAGAGGTAGTTCCCGCTCGCGTACGGCTTCTGCGGCAAAACGAAGCGCCTCCCGAATGTCCTCAGCCTCAAAGTCAGGGTATGCTTTCAGTATCTCGGGTGCTTCCATACCTTCAGCAACCATATCCAGTACGGTAGCCACCGGTATTCTCAGCTCCCGAATACAGGGAACGCCCCCCATCTGTCTCGGATTGATTGTGATTCGGGTGAATCGCACTTTTGTATCCTTTAGAGCTGTTTCCATTATACTCTGGGATGAAAACACCCCTTTAAACAGTAAGTTACGCAAAAATCAGCCAGTGGATTGAACTTATTGCGTTAAGCCGTTGTAAGGTTTTGCCTTTTGATCACGCGCTATGACGGCGATTTCGGCGATCCCCGCCTGGCTTTCCTCGATGTGATATGTTCATC
>JBAVLE010000111.1:0-18625 GCA_049688735.1 Candidatus Angelobacter sp.
GAATTGAGCAGACGCTGTGCTACCGAATCAGAAACGGCCGCAAGACCTTGAAACCTCTTGAGTGCCATGCGATCGAGATGGTTGTAGATGCCCAGAGCGGCGGTGCCTCCCACCCAGTTATGGCAGGTCGCCACAATTGGTTTTCCGGAGCGCCGCGCGGCAACATATCCATAGAGATCGGCCTTGTATCCATGCGTGTGGAGCAGTTCAATCCCATCGTCCTGAATGCACTCTTCAATCTGGCGGACAGCCCGCCAGTCTGCCCTGCCCTGGCAATGTACCATTCGCACGCTCAGGCCGCGACGCCGAGCCCGCTCATAAAATTCAACGTTGGGCGCATGCACGTTGTAAAAGAGCATCAGGCTGTTCTGGCATCCGGCTTTCTGCTGGCTCGCGCAGAGGTTCAGCAGCATGTTTTCGGCCCCGTAATAACCGCCGCTGCTGATGAGCTGTAAAACCTTTACGCGATTCATTTCTTCTCTCTCAAATATGCATGTCCTGCTGCCGGGCAGCTTCAAATTCGTTATATCCAGTCAAGCGGCACCAGAGCTTGTGGTATAAGCTGTCGCCTAACACTCCCACCAAGCCTCCCCTGAGCTGCGAGCGTAGACGCAATTTGCGCAGTGCAGTTCGATCTTTGGCGACTATCTTCTCAAGCTCAGGAATCGTGGTGGTGCGCCGCACCATGAAACGGCCAATTATTTTCATGCCGCTGATTTCGGTTTCGACCCATGGATTGGAAACGTAAACGCGCCTATATCCCGCGACGACGCAAGCATCCAGCACTCGCCGGTCCCATCGTCCGCCTGGAACCGATATTTCTTCAACAGCGCTGCCGAGATTATCTTCCAGAGACTGCTTTGACGCGCGCAGTTCGTGAACGAGTTCCGCTTCAGAACAAAACGTAAGAAACTTGTGCGACCAGCCATGCGACTGAACGGAATGCCCCGCTGCCTGCAATGCCCTGAAATCATCCCAGCCCAGAAATTTTGCCGCCGTGCCAATCAGGCCAGGCGTGACAAAGTACGTAGCCTTGAATCCATGCTTGTCTAGTAATGGCGCAGCATTGTGAAACTGAGATTGCTCCCCATCATCGAAAGTAATGTGAGCATCGAGTGACTGCGTCTTGTTCAGGCAATCAAGCAAACGCAGTTGCTCAGCGAACGAAGCTGCCGTCACGCAGTAAGCGTAATGCGATTCCGGCATCACCTCGTGATAGGCAAGAACCATGTTGCGATCGGGAAGCTGCATCACCGTCCACCTTCCGCATTGCGCGCGATAGTGTGAACCGGTTCGCTTAGCTGTTCATCGATCACTATGCCGGACAAATGGCCTGAATTCAGTTGAACGTTTGCTCCAGCGGCTTCGGCAGCCATCACGTCTTTGAAGGGCTCAAACTTGTGCCGGCTCAAGACGATGTCCAGCTTGGTCTGCATGTGTTCAAGGTTGGTGTAGTGCCTCACGCGCGACTTCAACGGGCCATTGATGCGCGGCTGCTCCGGATCGAGCTCCCACGGATGCAGATAAACAACGACGCGCTCACCATACGTTTTCTCAAATGTACGAAACGCAAGCTCGGTGAAAGCCGATGGGAAAATCCGTAGATATCCTCCGCCGGCTGCGGGAAAGTCAGCACCCAAAAAGCGAAGGGTCGCCGGAGGGAACTCCCGAAGCGTTAATCCGTTGGCGCTTGTGTGTGTGTACGGAAACCTTTGCGCTCCTGGCACTCCATAAAGATCGTGATGAATGGGATATATGCTGGAATCGTAGGTAAATCCCTCTTCGGCCAAAATGTCGAGCGCCCAAAGGCAGGACTTGGTAATGGACCAGCTCGGCGCTCGATAACCAGTTACCCGAAAGCCTGTTGCGTCTTCGATCGCGTGTTTGGCTTGCCGCGTATCCTTACGGAACTCATCCGGTGTGAGGCTGTAGACTGTACGATGCCAGTAGCTATGGCAAGCAAGCTCATGGCCGCGAGACTGCACTTCGCGCACCAAGTGAGGAAATCGTTCAGCCACCCAGCCGACAAAGAAAAACGTGCCCTTGGCATTGTGCCGGTCAAAGAGGTCCAGCACACGATGAGTATTCCCCACCACACGAGAAGGCCATTTGTCCCAGCCTTTGCGGTCAACTAATCCGGCGAATGCTTCTACCTGGAAATAGTCCTCCACGTCCACACTGAGGACGTGCTTTTTTTGCTGCGACCCTGGATCTTGCTTCTTCAACAATCCTCATTTCCGGGCTCTGTGCAGGCGCAATTTGCCTGCTGCGGTTGAATAGTGCAACGCAGCTGCCGTTAAGCCCTATGGAAGTTGCTGTGAACGCAATAGCTTACGGTGGACTTTGCAGAACTAATTCAGCAGATGTGAAAAATTTTGCATAGGATGAGCAATCTCATTGTCATTTTGATAGGTGCCTGCTCGACTGGAAAGCAGCAAATCGCGGCTAACTTGGTGGAAACACAACACAACCGCGGCCGATCTTGTGACTGCTTGCCCCGCCTCAAGGGGCAACAAACGGCAAGCTAACTGCTCTCACCCTTGGTTGATCCTTTGCGGTCGTGCGCCTGGGTTACCGGCGCTAAAGTGGAGCAAATTTTTGTCTGTTACAGCAGAATTGAAATCGGTTGGGCACGCCATTTCCTTCCGCAGCGGCCTCTCGTCGGTCATCGCGCGGCGCCAGGGCTGCGGACGAATCCTGATGTACCATGGCACCCCAAAGAAAAGCGCTCCCGCACTCGCGCAGCAATTGCGTTTTTTTGCGCGCCATTTCAAAGTTATCTCATTGGAAAGCATGCTGGACCGGATAACCAGCGGATCTTTTCCGCTGGCGCATGAAATCGCTCTGACCTTCGATGATGGCTTGCGAAATAACCTTACGGTGGCTTACCCGATCTTGAGCGAATTGCAAATGCCAGCCGCTATGTTTGTCTGTCCGGCGCTGGTGGAATCCGGAGAGTGGCTTTGGAACCATGAAATGCGCTGTCGCCTGCAAACACTGGCCAGTGCCGATCTCGCCGAGATTCGTATGAAGCTGCTTTCGCCCGGCAGCTCTGTTAACGCCATTGTTGACTGGATGAAAGCGCTGCAACTGCAACGACGCCGCCTCGCGGAAGCAACCATTCGAGAAGCCACGATCAGCTTCAAGGCGACAGCCGCGCAGCGCGAAGCTTTCGACGTGATGGATTGGGATGATCTGCGTTTACTGGATCGCGAACTGATCACTGTGGGATCGCACACACTAAGCCATCCTATTTTGACAAAGTTGAGCGGTGAGGAAATCGAATCGGAAATACTGGACAGCCGCCGATGCCTGGAGCAACAGCTACAACGAAAGGTAGATTTCTTCTGCTATCCCAATGGCGCTTATGATAGGCGAGCTTATCAACTAGTCCAGAAAACGTATCGCGCGGCAGTGACCACCGAAACAGGTGTAATCGATGGCACCGAAGGGCTTGACGTTCACAGATTACGTCGCATTCCGAGCGCCGAAGATGCGGCGCTGACAGCATGGCGGCTGCATAGGCCAGAAGCATGAGTGAAATGACGGTATTAGTTCTTGACGGACACAGCCGCGCTGCCCTGGAGACCGTGCAAAGTCTGGGTCGGGCTGGCGTGCAGGTGGACCTTGCGGCTGAAACCCAAGACTGCTTGGCAATGCACTCGCGCTACATCTCACGTAAATTGCAGCAACCTTCTCAGGAGCGCGCAGCAGACTT
Source organism: Candidatus Angelobacter sp. (assembly GCA_049688735.1). Lineage (GTDB taxonomy): Bacteria > Acidobacteriota > Terriglobia > Terriglobales > Acidobacteriaceae > Angelobacter. The sequence continues at coordinate 3,719 of JBAVLE010000111.1, forward strand.
CCAGATGTGGCTGCGTGAGCAGGACAGGCTCCGCAGTTATACGTTGATTGTACCGGCTACTGAAACTTCGCTCTTAGGGCTCCGCAGCTTGGCTGAAGATGACCCTCTTCGCCGCAAGGCCGTTATTGCCGGCGACGAAGCGCTTGATATCGCTTTAGACAAAGAAAAAACATGGCAATTGGCGCACCAACTTGGCGTGCCCACGCCCTCCGGAGTTTTGCTTTCAACTTTGTCGGACGTCGGCCAAGTGCAACAGTTCCCCGTGGTGCTGAAGCCAACGCACAGCAAAGTGGTAATCGATGGCGCGTTGCGTACGCTTTCCGTAGCCGTAGGAAAAAATGAAGCAGAACGGCAAGAGCAGTTGCGGTGTTGGCTCCCAGTGACTCCGGTCCAGCAGCAGGAATATGTTTTTGGCCGTGGTATCGGCGTCGAGTTTCTTTTCAACCAGGGCCGTAAAATCTGGCACTTCGCGCATGAACGCGTGCATGAGTATCCGCTAACCGGCGGGGCCAGCTCTTACCGCCGCTCAATCAATCCGCCCGCTGCGATGCTGCAAGACGCCCAAAAACTTTTAACGGCGCTCCATTGGCACGGCGTGGCCATGGTTGAATTCAAGATCGACGCCAAAGGGCAACACTGGCTGATGGAGATTAACCCTCGTCTCTGGGGATCGCTGGCGCTTTCCCTTGATGCAGGAGTAGATTTTCCGCTCGGGTTGCTGAAAATCGCAAGAGGCGAGCAGCCGCTTCCGCAACCAAAATACAAAGTTCCTTACTACACGCGCGACCTGCGTACGGACATGGACTGGCTTAAATGCAATCTCAGGGCAGACCGGCACGATCCGTTGCTGCACACGCGGTCCCGCAGCCTTTCTTTCCTGGAGCTTCTGCGGCCATTAGTGGCCCGTGAAAGCTGGGACCACTTTGACTGGCGTGATCTGGGAATCACCCGGCGTGCGCTGACTCTGGCTGTGACTGATCAATTGCGGCCAATCTACCGCAAGATGAGGGACTGGCAAATTAAACGCAGATTGCTGCAACATCATCGGACATTATTGCGTCGGCTGAAAGTCGCAGGCGGACCGGGCAAGATTCTTTTTCTGTGCTACGGCAACATCTGCCGCAGTCCTTTGGCATCTGCGCTCGCGGAACAACGATTGAGCGGCGTTGCGATTGATTCGGCAGGATTCCACGAGCAAACGGGTCGAAGCTGTCCGCAAAAGATCCTTCGAATCGGAAAGTCTTTCGGGACTGATCTCTCATTCCATCGCTCTGCCCGGGTTACGCGTAATCAATTGGCGAACGCTGACCTGGTGATTGCCATGGACATGGAGAACCTCAATCGACTGCGACAGGACTTTCCTGAGATGGCGAACCACACAACCTTGCTCGGGCTCTTTGGCACGCAGGAAACACTCGCGATTGCAGACCCTTACCTTGCAGATGAAGCTGTTACGAACAGGATTTGCCAGCAAGTTCGCGAGGGCGTTGACGGCTTAGCTCTCTCGGTCGCCAGCACGAAAGTCGCCACTTGCACCTCTGCGATCCCCTCCACTGCTGCCAGCAGGCGTTAGGCTTCCTTTACCATTGAAGGAAATTCTGCTGCAAAATGTGAAATCTCTTGCACAAAGCGTGAAATCAACACGCCAAAACGGGATAAATATCCTGTAAGCTGCTGAATATAAAAGCCCTTCATTGAAATGCTTTGGCAGCTGACTTGCCAATAAGTCAGGTAGTTGGCCTTCTAACCCGAAGAACGGCGGAAGTCCGCACCAGGGCAGACAATGTATTCAAACTTTTATGGCTTAAAACAAGACCCTTTTCGGCTCACGCCGGATCCTCGCTTCCTCCACCTTGCGGAGCCGCATCGCAACACTCTGCGTTCCATGGTTGAGGGCGTGGTGGGCCGCAAGGGCCTGCAAGTCGCTATTGGGCCCATCGGCACCGGCAAGACCACGCTGCTTTACTGCTTGCAGCACATTCTTTCGCATGAAGCTACGCGGGAACGGCCGTTGCGCTCCGCTTTTGTAGTGAATCCAACGCTGACCCCGGACGAACTCTTCGAGGCCTTGTTTGATGAGTTGGAAATTCACGCTTCCGCGCCAACCAAGCCAGCCCGCCTGCGGGCGCTGCACGAGCTGCTGCTGGCGTCACATAAAAACAATACAGCCGTGGTGGTTATCATTGATGAAGCGCACCTTATGCCACCGAACCTTATTGAGGAAGTGCGCCTCCTGATGAACCTGGATAATTATCCGGTGAATGTGCTTCAGATCATTCTCTGCGGCCAGCCGGAGCTTCTGCCGTTGTTGGCAAAACCTGAATTAGCGGCGCTGAAACAACGGATCTCCGTAGTCACTAAATTGCGTGCGCTTACTCTGACTGAAACCAGGGCCTACATTGCGGAACGCTTGCATGTTGCCGGACTGCGCGGCGACAGCCCGTTTAACACATCGGCGCTGGAAGAAGTCTTTCGCCTTACGAACGGCGTTCCGCGCCTGATCAACTCAATTTGCGACCACACCCTTCGGGTTGGTTTCCGACGCCAGCTAAAAAAACTTGGTGCCGACGCAGTGCTTGAAGCGGCCGAAGAAATGGGCTGGGAGCAGCCAGTGCCCTTAGCATCGTCGCAAAGTTTGGCCAAGACCGCTTCTTAGTATCAAAGGTAAGGACAACTTGAAAACGTTCAGACAGGAACAAACACGGCATGAGCAAATTTTTTAATGAAACTCGCACCGTACGAAAGACAGATTCGATTTCAGCAACGGCGAATGTCAACATTCAGGACCTGGTCAGCTCTCTGAAAGAGCACATGGAAAGCAACGGAGCCGCAGCTTCGCATTCCGGCCAGGTTGATCTGGGCCATTTGCTGCAACCGCTGCAAGAGTCGAGTGAGGTTGCTTCTCAGGTTGCGGCTGTCAGGCTGGAAAATTGTCGCAGCATAAAGCTGCCGCGCACGGAAGAGAGATCATTTCTGGTGTCGCAATACAATCCAGCGATGCAGGCCGCGGTGGAGGCTTACCGCACCCTGCGTACCCGTCTGGTGAAACAGCAGACGAGGAACGGCGCACGGTCGCTTGTGGTGACCAGTTCAGCGCAGGGCGAAGGCAAAACCTTAACGATCTTCAATCTGGCCATCTGTTATGCAAAGATTGAAAACTGGCCCGTGCTGGCGGTAGACGCTGACCTGCGTACCCGCGGCCTCTCCATTTTGGCAGGTGATCCGGAATCACCCGGACTAGCCGAGATACTGGAAAGAGATTGCCCTTATCAGTCTGCGGTGCTGCGCACCGATATTCCGGGACTCCACATTTTGCCGGCCGGCCAGACCACTGCTTCACCTTCAGAGTTGTTTTCAAGCCAGCGTTGGAAAGAGTTCATGGGTTGGGCGGCCGAATCCTTCCGCCTGGTTCTGGTGGACTCACCGCCGGCTTTGAACCTTGCCGACTTTGAATTGATCGCTTCCTCCTGCGAAAGTGTGATGGTGGTAGCGCGTGCCCGCAAGACACCTCGTGAGTCATTGGCAAAGGTGCTGGCCCAGGTGGACCCGCGCAAAATTACGGGAGTGGTTTTCAACGCTGCCGAAGAAACACCCGCGAATGGATACTACAGGTACACGGCAAAAGCAGGCGCGTAGGCAAAATGAAAGTTATCAGGACATAAACAAAAGCCCTCCGCGGAGGGCTTCGTTTTTCGAAAGAACAGCGGGAACCAATTTTGCGGTGTTCCTTAAGATATCTACCGAGTGCGGGCGGCAGCACGCCGGCGGCGCAATACGGTTGCTCCGGAAATCAAAAGTGATCCCAGGAGGATGAGCCATGCGGACTCAGGAAACGACTGAACGCGCTGCATGCCATCAGAAAGTACGTTGTGAAATTCAAGGGTCTCGGAAACCAAACTCCCAGAGAGCAGAAACAATAAAATGCCGGTAATAGAGTAGGTAAATTTTTTCATCATGATCCCATCCGTCGAATCTGTCATTGACTAGCCGTTTACAAAAACAACAGTGCGCGTCCCGGAAGCGTTGCACAAACGCGCACTTATTGGAACTTATGATCTGCCTTGAATCTGTGCACGGGTAATACCAAAGCAGGTCACAGAGAATCAATGACATATGAGGCAAAGTTAGAGTTAATGTGCAAAAGCTTGCAGCAAGGTGTCACAATACATTGGCTAAGTAACAAGAAGGATCCCGCAAGTCAGATTTCTGCAGTGCTTAAATCACTAAAAAAGCGAGAATTCTAACCTTGGGGGCAAGAACTGAGTTTTGCACCGGCTAACGCTCCGTGGCTAATGAATTGCACACTATAGCCCTTTAAAGCCTTGTGCGGGAGTATCTCCTCTGCCGATTGTTATGGAAGATAGGCAACAGTTTTCAACTCGAGTTTTGGACTCCCCAGAATCTCCGGCCGCACTGGGCAGCGAATCCTTGCCTCAAGGACTTACGGGCGGCGAGGCCAAGGCGCGGACGCCGCACGTACTGTTTCTGATCGACCATTTAATGGCGCTAGGTGGCGGAGAAACAAACCTGCTGAAGGTGGTCGAGTTAATGCCGCCGGAGCTGGTTCGTTGCTCGATTGCCACCTTTCGTATCAAGCCGGAGATTCGCCAGGGCATTTCTGTTCCCGTTTACGTTTTTCCCTGGAACCGTTTTTTTCATCTGGACGCGTGGAGAGCAGCCGTCGCACTGCGGAAACTTATCAGGATGGAAAAAGTGGATATCGTCCAGACCTATTTTGAGACTGCGAATTTATGGGGTGGGCTGGTGGCCAAGCTAAGCGGCGCGTTGCTGCTTTCTTCCCGCCGTGACATGGGAATCCTGCGGAAGCCCAAACATGCTTTGGCCTATCGCGTGGTGAACAAGATATCTGACCGCGTACTTGCTGTATCGGAAGAGGTGAAGAGATTTTGCGTTGATGCTGACCGGATAAATCCGAATAAAGTTTCCGTGGTCTATAACGGAGTTGACCTCAAGCACATTGCCGCAGAGGACTCGTCCGGTAATCCCTTCGCAGGGGCCGATTGGGCCAAGGGTTCACACATTGTCACGTGTGTGGCCAATATCCGGAGGGTGAAAGGCATTGACGTACTAATAAAGACAGCGCAACGTGTATGCCACGAACTGCCCGACACGGTCTTTGCGATTGCAGGCAGCCTTTACGAGCGCGACTACTCAGCAGAAATGCAGGCAATGATCCGCTCCTTAGGACTGGAGAAAAACATAAAGCTGCTGGACTTTGTGAAAAATCCAGTTCCGCTACTCAAGATGAGTAGCGCATTCTGTTTGCTTTCTCGCAGTGAAGGGTTCAGCAATGCGCTGCTGGAAGCAATGGCATGCGGCGTCCCTTCAGTGGTAACGCGGGTAGGCGGAAATTCCGAAGCCATTACCGACGGGAAAAATGGTTTTCTGGTCCCGGTTGAGGATGATGCCGCCGCAGCCGAAAAACTGCTTGCTCTGCTCCGCAATCCTGAGCGTGCCGTTGAAATAGGAGAATGCGGGCGCAGCTCAGTACAAACGCGATTCAGCGCCGAGGTGATGATCCAGAAATTGATTGGTGTTTATCGCGATCTGCTGGCGGAGAGAGACAAGAAGTAATAACTTCTGGTGGTTCACTCTTCCTTAGAACGTCTTCTCAGGACGATTTTCCCATGGACTTCTTTTCGCTTGCCTTCCACGCGTGGCCTGAAGTCTGGCTAGCCCTTTTAGATTTCTTCAGTCGCTTTGACAGTAGCTGCAAAAGCAAGCCTTTGGCTGCATTCCAAACCACGGCATAGTCGAAAATCAACGGAGAAAACTCTCCTTTGGAATTGACCAAGTGGTATTCACACACGTTAACGCGAGGGATGAGAAAAGGATCGCAATCGCTTGTCCAGATGCCAGGTTCCTGGTTTAGGAAAGCAAACTGGTATCCCGCTTGCGCTACTAAATCGCGCACATGTTCAGAGTAGTCCCCGTTAGGATAGGAGAATAGGTGGCAGGAGCTACCTAGCTTTTGTTGAATGGAGCGCCTTGATTCAACGATCTCCCGCTGCGCCTGGGCGGCAGGAACCATGGTGAGAATCTCATGCGTGCTGGTATGTGAACCAAACGTTACGCCACCATCGTGAAGTTCCGCAATTTGGTCCCATGTCATGGTTTTATCGACAGCGGAGGAAGACTGAACAACAGCATCAGAGCCGACCATCTGGCTGATCCGAGTTTCGCGTTCCATTGCAGGCAGCGTCTTGAGCGCTTCAATGGCCTTTCCAATTGAGACAGCGCGTCGATTGCCATTTATCGGAGAAACGTGGTGGAGGGCAGCGGCGGCGCGTTCCGGCCAGAACGGCAACGCGGTTCCGGTTCTTCCCGGAACAATGAAAATGACAAAAGGGACGCTATGTCGCGAGGCAAGCGGGTAAACCGACTGTGCATTATCCGCCCATCCATCGTCAAACGTGATGGCCAGCTTGAGTTTGCGGGTGGGACTCCACTCAGGCTCTTGCTCCAGATTGGCAAACTCACAATGCTGCGACGCGTACTTCAAAAAGGCGGCAAATGTTTTTTGACGAACGATCATTCCGCCAAGCGAAGCGGTTTGTTGCAGTTCAGAATCGCTCAAGACGCGATGGAATGTGAGAACAATAGCGCCGTGCCGCTCGACCCACGTCCGCGCCAGCGACAACATGCCTGACGTACGCAGCAAGCCAGCCCAGAATACTTTTCCGTGGGCTCTTAACGCCGATCTGTTAAACGGGCTTGTCATATTTCGTGCTTGCGCTTAAATCGCGCGCAACCCTCGCCGCCTGAACTCGCGCGCTTCTTCACGACGAGGAAAAGTAAAGTAACTTCCCTGCGTGTGGTCCATCTGTGTTGCTACTGCTGAATTTTCCTGCAGTCTGCGCACAACCTTGGCCATGCAATGCGCGCCATGCCGTTTACTGCGGCGGATCAGCTCGTGCAGAGACTCGCCGGGAGTCACGGGCAGAGACTCCTGCAAAAGCGCATCGCCTTCATCCACCTTCGCCGCCATGTAGTGAATTGTCACGCCCAGCTGCTGCTCGCCATGATAAAGCTGCCAAAATGTTGGCATCATGCCTTTATATCGGGGCAAAGGGGCATGATGGATGTTGATGCAGCCTCGGGGTGGGATTCCCAGAAGCTTTTCTTTCAATATGTAAGGGCAGGCAACAGATATCAAAAGATCTGGCGACCGCTGCTGTAACGCACCGGTAAATTCCAGCTTGTTCGGATTATCGACATGCTCATAAGAAATGCCATGGGCATCCGCGAGTTGAGCGATGGAATAAAACCGTTGCGATGACCGGCTGCGCGGCAACACAGAAAATACTTTGGCTTTGGCGGCCTGCAGCAGAAGCTTGCCCAATCCGGTCACTCCGTAGAGCCATTTGAGTTCCTGTAAGAGTTGGACCCGGGAACGCTTACCCATGGCCCGGCAGCAGGAGATGCGCGAGATCTCAAATGCGCCGCCGTAGTGCCGCAAAAATTCCTCAAAGAATGGCAGCACGTACAGTGAATCTTCCTGCGTCAAAAATTCGATTTTCATCTACGGGCCCTCACGGTCTGCCAAGTCACATATTTGCGTCCACGACAGATCTCCAGCATGCTCACCAGGGCCGCCGCGTTAAGAGTGCAGAAAAAAAGCGGAATGCCCAGGGGTTTCCATTGGCGATGCAGCGGCAGAAGCATGTTCAGTAGCGCCGCAGCATAAAAGAACAACTGCACCGCCAGGGTGAATCGATAAAACGAAGAATCGAGCAGCAAGCTATTCGCGATGAGCAAGGCGATCAGAAACAATGGCACCATCCACCGCATGATTTTGTGCGACCAGAGCTGGAACGCCGGCCACGCGAATTTCCATGGCTTGAGCAGGTCAGAAACGCTCAGCAGTCCACGCATGGCGCGGGTCACGACGCGCACACGCATGGAAAACTCTTCGCTGGTGGATTGAGTTGTTTCTTCATAGGCCAGCGCGCGATCTTCAAACACTACCCGATAGCCCTTGCGGATGGCCTGCAACGGCTGCACCAGATCGCTGATGATATCGGCCGGCAATTCCGTGTAAGCCGCTTTACGGACGGAATAAATACAACCGCAGCAGCCCGTAATCGTCCGAATGTTTGATTGCATTTTCTTGATAAGGTTTTCGTAGTGCCAGAAAGCCACGCTGCCCAATCCCGTGGGAGATTGCTGGCCCGGATCAAAGTATTGATAACGCCCGCTGACGGCGCCAACCGAAGCGTCCTGGTAATTGCACGCAAGGTAAAGTAAAGCTTTAAGGTGATAAATTGCCGTGGCATCGGAGAAAATGATCGCTTCGCCTGTGGCCTCTTTCACCCCGACGTTTTGGGCGAAAGTTTTTCCCCGGCGCTCCGCCATTCTGACCAGGCGAACACGCTTGTCACGAAACGCTTTAACTATTTCATCCGTCCGGTCCGTGGAGCAGTCCGAGAGGACCAATACTTCAAGTTTTTCATGAGGGTACTCCAGCGCCAGCGTTTGCTGAATCTTGCGCTCGATGGCGTCTTCTTCGTTATAGGCGGCAATCAGGACTGATATTCGGGGCGTGTAACCAGCATCGGGACGAGGACGGCGCACAAATAGGCCAATTAAGGCCAGTAACAACGGGTAGCCCGCGTAGACATCAAACAACAGGAACGCAGCCAGCCAGAAAACTACTCTGGCTCCGCTTGCTACACCCGCTCCGAATTGGCCTATCAAAAGCGCTACCATCGTCCCCTACTGAATGCAGATCACGTCGGCCTTGTGTTTCTCTGTGTGTCCGGCTTGGATCATCGTCCTTCTTTTTGTGTCATCCATAGCGGATTCCAGAACGGATTCGGCTGACTGCTTATCGAAGTACATACGCTGCCAGACTTCAATCATCAGGAGCGACCAAATTTTCAGCGCGTTGTCACGACGATTTTCGGCGTGATCGCGCAAGAGCTTCTGCACGGCATCCGGACGGAACAGGCCACGGCGCTCAATTGCCGCAGGCGAAAGCAATTCCCTGATCACCGGCTTGAGTTCGCCATTGATCCACTGCGGCAATGGCGGGTTGAAGCCCATCTTTTTCTTGTTAATCACTTCCTGGGGCAGGATGTTGCGCATGGCCTGCCGGGTAATCCACTTCGTGGTCATGTTGCGCACCTTCAAGCGCTGCGGCACCTGCATGGCAAACTCCAGAAGTCGGTAGTCAGTAAAGGGAGCGCGCACCTCAAGAGAATTGGCCATGGACATGCGATCGGCATACTCCAGGCAATTGCAGCACAGGAACGAGGCAGAATCTACGTAACCGAGACGGCTTATGGGATCCAGCTTGGCGCCACGGCGGAAGAACTGGCGCAGAAAATCTCCTGAGTTGCGGACGCCCACGGATGCGGAAAAATCAGGTGTGTATAGTTCCTGCTTCTCACTCTCAGAGAAATATCCCACCCAATCGATGTACATATCTTCTTCAGCCTGCCAGGCTGACTGCGCAAATTCACGCACGCGGCGGAAGCCGTGGCGTCCGTCAGTGGCGTCACTCATGAATCCAGACAACCGCGAGACTAGACCCTTGGTGACAAACTGAGGCAGCTGGCGGTAGCGCCGGGCCAGAGCAGCGCCCGCATAACGCACGTAGCCGCCAAAGAGCTCGTCGCCACCATCACCAGAGATGGCAACTGTAACGTGCTTCCGCATCTGTTTAGTAATGATGTATTCGAGGATTGCCGTAGGGTTGCCAAAAGGCTCGTCGAAGTGCCGCACCACGTCAGTCATGTAGGCGGCGCAGGCTTCGTCCGCCTGCAGAATGTGGTGCTCCGTATTGAATCTTTCGGCCACCATTTTAGCTACAGGCTGTTCGTCGTAAAACTTGCTGTTCTGGAATCCGATAGTGAAAGTCTTGATTTGTTCCGGACTGTTCTTTGCGGCAAAGGCAGTAATCGCGCTGGAATCAAGGCCGCCGCTGAGAAAAAGCCCCAGAGGGACATCACTAATCATGCGCAGCTTGACGGATTCTTCCATCAAGTCGCGCGCACGATCAATCATTCCCGCTTCCGACATCTGCAAAGGTGTGCCGGCGGTCTCGGCGGCATCCCAATATTTCCATTCACGCCGGTGTACATCTCCCTCAGTATCGACAACGATCTCCATGGCCGAGCCGGGCGCCATCTTGCGCACATGCTTGAACGCCGTGGAGGGATATGGGAAATATAGATACGTCAGATAGTCGTGCATGGCCACGGGATCGAGTTCCGCAGGGACGCCCGCCTGAAGAATGGCTTTGATCTCTGAGGCAAAAATGAATTTGCGGCCGGCGTCATTATGTGAGTAGAAGAGCGGCTTCTTGCCTAGATGATCGGTGGCTAGCAGCATGCGGCGATGGCGATTGTCCCAGATAGCGAAAGCAAACATGCCACGCAGCTTCTTCACTACGTCAGTACCCCACTCCTCATAGCCATGGATGACGACTTCAGTGTCGGTGTGGGAACGGAAGGCGTGACCGGCGGAAACCAGCTGCGTACGTAATTCCTGGAAGTTATAAATTTCGCCATTGAAGGTGATCCAGATGGACTCATCTTCATTGCACATGGGCTGATGCCCGGCGGATGACAGGTCAATAATAGACAGCCTGCGGTGCTGCAAGCTTACCCAGACTGATCCATTGGACAACGTGAAGTATTTAAGCCCGGCATCGTCCGGGCCGCGATGATGGAGTTCCAGCCCGCATTTTTCGTCCGCCGGTGAACTGCCGATTTGTCCAAAGATTCCACACATAATATTTTTCCTTACACCAACGCCGGTTCTTCTTCGTGCTCCCAGGGTAGAGGCTCCCGGCGGAGCTTCCGTGGCGACCTCAACAGGTTCTTCCTTGCGCACGCTTTCTATCATCTGCCCACGCACAACACATGCCAGCATGACCCAGAGAAACCCGTTTACCTCCACATACAACCAGCGGTCGCCAAAAAAATTTACGACGAAGACGCAGGCCATCAAGAGAGAGAAGCCCAAACCAATCGACTGAAGGAATGGATCCTGCGCGGTCCGATAGAGCTTCACTCCCAGGCGCGTCATTTTGGCGAGAAGAAAGAGGAAGAGCATCAGCCCCAGAACGCCGGTTTCCACCAGAACTTTCAGGAAGTAGTTATGCGTGTCAGTGTAAATACCGACTCGATGCTGCCATTCATAGGTGTCAAAACCAGCGCCGAGTGCGGGATTCTGGTGAAACAGGTTCATGGCGTCATCCCACAGGACAACGCGGTCCTGCGCTGAGGTATCAAGCTGTTGCTCATTCTTGTCATAGGTCATGAGCACGCGTTCCTGTACAGAGACCGGCACAAAGCTTTGCCAACTGAACAGGAAAACAGCCAGAGCGACGAGCACCCAGCGCTGCCGGACCAATCCGAGGAAAAACAAACCAATGAGAATTCCTGCATAGGCTTCGCGGGAATAAGAAAACAGCAGACAATACGCGCTGAAGGCGAACAATCCCCAGAGAGCAAACTTGATGGATTTGCGCTTTTGCAAGGCGCTCAGTCCCAGCACAAACAACATGAACTCGGCTTCAAACGTTGCCACGCCATTCACACCGGCATAGCCAAGGGCGCCGCCATCGCGAACGTCATACGAGAAGTGCGACGTGTCACGGTCACTCATGGTGCCGTAATAGCCTTTGTTTACGGCCAGCACGGAAAGGCACATGAGCACGCAGATGATCTTGATCTGCTTTACATCCTTAATCACGCTCACGGTGACGGCAAAAATGACGAACATGACCATGTAATTCTTCCAGTTGGAAAAACGGGGATCGCTAATGGAGAGCGGCATGGCCGAGTTGAGAAAGAATGCGCCACGCCAGAGCTGGACGTAACAGAAGACGCCGAACATGATGAGGAATTTGTTCATCGGCGTTTTGGCGAAGCGAAAACCGCCTTTGAAGACCGCGCCCAGCACCACGCCGAGCAACAGCATGTCGATGAGCTTGTTACCGAGAGGAAAATCGAGGATGCGATAGCGAATGGTTTGCAGCGGCAGCAGAGGAATCAGGAAATAAAGACCCGCCTGCGGCTTCCAGAACAACGAAAGCAAAAAGGCAGCGACCGCACCAATGTAGAGGGCCAGAGGGACGTATTGTTCCAGTCCAAAATGCATGGCTCAGGTCCTCTCCGTCATGGCGGGAATCGGTTTGAGAGCCGGTTCGTTGGGGGAATACAGCCAGCCAGTGAGCGCGGTCCAAATGCTGGTGAGCAGTTCACGCACGCGCAGATCGATGGCAAACAGAATTCCGGCATACAGCACAACGATGACGCTTCCCTTCGCTACTGCGCTAAGCAAAGGTGTTTCTACAGGCAGCTGCGTGACCAACCATGCGACGGCAGCGCCGGTCATCGCATATTTTGCGAACGAGATGAGTTCGAGTTTGTACGGCAGCACGCGCAATGATTGATAAGCAAGAAACACCACGATGCCGGCATAACTCACGGTGGTGGCAATTGCCGCGCCAACAAGGCCAATCCGTGGCAGCAGGATTACATTCAAAGCCACGTTGAGAAAGCCGGCATAAAAAGTTGCGACTGCGATTTTGGTGGCGCGCTTATGGATCATGAGGCCGGGGCGGAAATAAATGGTGACGGCCGAAAGCACCAGCCCAATTACCAAATATGGCAGCAGAGTGTGCGCTTGCTGAAATTTACGGGACGCCAGCAGGACGATGACATCGCGCGACGTGACAATGGCCACGCATACGACTGCAACGGCAACGAAAAGGAACTGATCGAGACTGCGGGAAAGAAAATCCTGCAGGGCTTTCTTGCCTTCAGTGTTCCAGACGCGCATGCAGATGGGGAAAAGCGCCATTTGCAGCGGAGCCATCATTACGTCCTGGAGATAGATGGCGATGCCATAAGCTGCGGCGTAAAAGCCGAGCGCCTGAGCGCCCAGGTAATGCTGGATGAAGAAGCGATCGCCGGAATCGAGCACGAACCAGGAGATTTCGGCTGCCATCAATGGCAGTGAGAAAGCAGCAGCAGTACGGAGAAAACCCACGTCGAACATGCTGGGAGAAAGCAGTTGGCGGCGACCAAGAACGGGCACGTATTGCAGAAGGATGACGCCCTCAACGATCACAAGTCCAAGGAAGAATGCAAAGATAGTTTTCTGCCAGAAGAACAATAATGCGCAAATCACGCCGATGGTCAGCGCTTTTTGCAGGATGTCCATGCCATTGAAAAGCCGCGTCTTGTTCTCCATCTGCATCAGGTTCATCTGCATGGATCGCAATGAACGGATCATGATCAGGCTGCATGCAAGCAGAAGGGTGCCGCCAGCGGTGATTCCCATGAAACGTGCGACACCAAGGAGCAACGCCGCGATGAACAACAGAGTCAACGCCAGCGCCAGGAGCGCTGTGCTGTAGAACAGCGTGGAGTAGTATCGGCGCAGCGTGTCGGGGCTGGTGGCTTGCTCGCCCTCAGGGTAATAACGCTGAACAGAATGCTGAAATCCGAATTTGGATAACACCGTCAAAAGCAGGACGGTGTTGGTGATTAGGTTGATGACGCCATATTCAGCAACAGAAAAAACGCGCGTGAAGACCGGGAAGGAAATGAATCCCAGGAGCATGACAGCCACTCGTCCACCTAGGTAGTGAGACGAGTGGCGATACAGTGTCTTGAGTGAGCTCATGGGAGTTCCAGCCACAAAGTTTCCTTGCCGTTGCGGGCGAATCGTTTTTGCGCGCCATAGGACTGCCGCATTTTGGTTCTGTCTAGCGTCGGCGTTATTTATAAAATCAAATGCAACTTCAGAAACAATCCTGCTTCAAGCGCGCAACCGATCAGCGAAAGCACCACAGCGATAACGGCGAACCGGATCGAACTGCGCCGGTCAGCCGCAGATTGGAGTTGAGGCACAACCGCTAGAAGCGCAACGTTGGCGGGCAGCATGGCTTTCAGTTCGCGTTCAAACTTAACGGTACTATTCATCATGTCTGCCAGATAGGCCAGTCCCAGTGACATTGCCAGAGCACCGAGGAATGCTCCCACAAACATGAGACCGCGCTTGGGTTTGAACGGCTTTTCCGGCACCTGCGCCAGATCAAGAATGGTGAAGTGCTCAGCTTGCTGCTTCTTTTCCAAATCAGCAGCCATACCGGCAGAAAAAGTTTTATCGAGCAGTGATTGATAATGGTCTTTGGACACGCTGTAATTGCGGTTCAACTCGGCCATCTCCTGCTCGCGAACCGGAACTGCATCCACTTTGGAGCGATACGCGGCCATCTGTCCGGTAAGGCGCTCCTGGTCTTGCGTGAGACGTTTTGATTCGCGATCGATGAGCTGTAGCCGCACAGTGACAGCGGTATTGTCCTGTACTTCAGCCACCACTGGCGGGTCCGGGGGAAGGGCCTTTAATCTGTCTTCCACGCGCTGCAACTGTGAAGCTGTATCCACAACTTCAGGGTGGGCGCTGGTGTAACGGTTTTGTAAGTCCACTAAGCGGGAGCGGAGTTGACGGCGCTCAGCTTCCAGTTTGGCGCGCTCAGTAAGCACGGGCGCTGTTTTAGCTTCGCCGTTGCTCGGATTTTCTAAGCCGCGAGAGAGCAGCGTGCGCTCAACTTCAAGTCGATTAAGCGCGTCAGCGTTGGCCTGAAACTGGGTCTGCAGTTGCGTGAGCGCCTGCATATTTGCCGCCTGCTGCTCAGGCATTTCACCCAGGTGACGCATCTTGAAAGCGCTTAACCGGGCTTCCTGCTGCTCAAGGTTTTGTTTCGCCTCTTTGAGTTGAGCATCAAGAAATTCCGTAGTGTCCTGGGATTGCTGTTCACGGCTCTTGACGTTCCATTCAATAAAGCTGGCGGCAAGCTGATTGGCTACCTGCGCCACCTGCTGGCGCTGACGGCCTTCATATTCAATGGTGAACGCACTTAAT
>JBAVLE010000112.1:0-6504 GCA_049688735.1 Candidatus Angelobacter sp.
CGTTCTCAATGATGGCTTCAATAATGATGTCGCAATCGGCAAGATCCTTCTGGCTGGTTGTCCCCTTGATGCGCGCACGGGCTTCTTTGGCTTTTTCCGGAGTGATGCCGCTTTTCTCCGGCTTTTCGGCAAACTTGGCCAGGGATTTCTCGATACCAGCAAAGCCTTTGTCGAGAAACTTCTGTTCCTGCTCCAGCACGGTCACGTCATATCCGGCAACGGCGCTGACCTGGGCAATGCCTGAACCCATCAATCCGCAGCCAAGAACACCTACTTTTTTAATCTGCATGATTTCCTTTTTTAAACGTTTAACCACAAAGGACACGAAGAGAAGCGTAAATATCAACTTGGGCTTCGGCGCGTTTGCGCGGCCTGTTAATTTGAAAAAAAATGTTCAGCCTTTGTGTTCCTTCGTGACCTTTGTGGTTGGTTTTATTTCTGCAAATTCTCCATGATCATCGCAATCCCCTGCCCGCCGCCGATGCATGCCGTCGCCAGCCCGTATTTTCCTTTGCGACGCCGCAGTTCGTGCAACAGCGTGATCACCAGCCTTGTCCCTGTAGCGCCCAGCGGGTGCCCGAGAGCGATCGCACCGCCATTGACGTTAACTTTATTACGATCAAGGCCAAGCTCTTTTTCCACGGCGAGGTACTGCCCGGCAAAAGCTTCGTTGACTTCGATCAGATCCATGTCATCCAACTTTAGTCCGGCTTTTTTGAGGGCGGCGCGGGATGCAGGAACCGGACCGCTGCCCATAATCTTGGGATCAACTCCGGCAATGCCCCAGCTAACGATGCGGCCCATGGGCTTGAAACCGCGCTTTTCCGCCTGATCAAGAGTCATCATCACCACGGCTGCGCCGCCATCCACAATGCCGCTGGCGTTGCCGGCCGTGACTGTTCCGTTCTTGCCGAAGGCCGGCTTTAGCTTGGCGAGGCCTTGCATCGTGGTCTCCGGACGGAGGTGGTCATCTTTCTCAAACATCTCGCCAGTGGGTTCGCCTTTGCGATTCTTAAGCGCCACCGGAACAATCTCTTCCGCCAGGCGGCAAGCCTTCTGCGCCGCGCCGGCTTTCTGTTGCGACTGGAGAGAAAATTCGTCCATGTGCTGGCGAGTGATGCCCTGCTGCTCGGCGTACAGTTCAGCGGTGTTCGCCATATACAGGCCGCAATACGTATCTAGCAGGGCCACCATGAGCGAGTCTTCCAGCTTGCCTTCACCCAGGCCAAGCCCCCAACGCGCGCCGCGAACAACATGAGGCGCTTGTGACATGGATTCCATTCCGCCGGCGAGCACTGTTTTCGCTTCACCCAGTTGGATCATCTGGGCGGCATTCACCAGTGATTGCATGCCCGATCCGCAGAGTCGGTTCACGGTAAGCGCAGGAGTCTCAATGGGTAGCCCAGCCTTCAGCCCGACGTGCCGTGCGCCATAGAGCGAGTCGCCGGATGTTTGCTGCGCATTGCCGAAAACGGCGTGGTCGAATTCCTTGGGGTCAACGCCGGAACGCCGGATTGCCTCCTGGCTGGCGATGGCCCCCAGGTCCATCGCGGTGAAATCGCGCAATTTGCCGCAATAGCGGCCCATGGGCGTGCGCGCGCCGCTTACGATTGCAATATCCGTTGCTTGTGCCATAAAGAGAAACCTATATAGAAGAGTTGAGAAGTCACGGGCAAACTCTTAATTTTATCATTTTGGCCGCCCGAGCGTACGGATCCGCTCTGTCGCTCGGCAGTGGTACAGTTGGATTGATTCGTCGCCTGCGCGATGACCTCCAAGAGGTGAGAGCTACTATTCAACCATGCAAGATGACATTCTAACCATTGACGAATTGCCGACCGCAGCCAACGGCGACGCCGTGTGGCGGCTGACCGGACCGCCTGTGATTACTTCCTTTTTTGAATTTCAGGAGCGTGCGCGCGCTGAAAAATCGAAGACCCTAGCTCTGGATTGTTCCGGCGTTCCCTATATTGATTCCACTGGCATCGGCGCTTTGATGAGCATTTACGCCAATCGGCAAAAAGATGGACGTCGTCTCCTCCTGGTAGCGGTTCAGCCGCGCGTCCGCGCCGCTTTGCAGATAACGAAAGTTGAACAATTCTTTAGCTTCGCGGATACCCTGCCCAACAACTTCTAAACAACATTCTTGTTCCTTCCTGAGGGGATCAGAGGGCAACTCGTGTTGCACGCCGGACCGCACACAAATCGGGTATTTTGCTCCAGCTTCCATTGCGATTACGTACATCTCCCCAGATCATACTCACTGCATCTAAAAATTGGGCACGTGGAGGTGTCTGCATGAAGGTTGGCATCGTGGGAGCCGGAGCGGTTGGAGCTGCTTGTCTCACGTCAATCATTACCCGAGGCGTAGCTTGTGAGGTTGTGTTGGTAAACCGCAATCGTAAGCGTGCAGATGGCGTAATTACTGACGTCCAATACGGCGCGGCGCTACAGCCACATGTGAGGCTCAGTGCGGGTGAGTATGCGGACCTTGCTGGCGCGTCGCTCATTATGGTTACGGCCGGCGTGAATGAAAAAGATGGAGGGGCTACTGATCGAAGCGATCCGAAAGGTCGCCTCAATTTGCTGCGCAAGAACACCGAAGCCTATGAAGACATCATTCCAAAAATTACCCAGGCGGCTCCGGATGCGGTGATACTGGTGGTGACCGATCCTCCCGATCCGCTGGCTGACCTTGTGTTGCGGCTTGGACACAGAAAAGTCCTGAGCACGGGAACTTACCTTGATTCATTGCGCTTTCGTTTTCATCTGGCTCGACGGCTGCAAGTGAATCCGCAAAGTGTGGAAGCGACCGTGGTCGGGGAACATGGCACGTCGCAGGTGTTCTTGTGGTCCAGCGCGCGCATTGGCGGACGCTCCATCTCCCAGTTCGCAAAAGATAAGGGCGCGAGCTTTGAGCAATTCAAAAAGGAAATTGAGCAGGAAGTTCGATACGCGAACATCACGATCATTGAGGGCACGGGCGCCAGTGTTTTTGGAATCGGAGTTGTCTCGGCGCGGATCGCGGAAATTGTGCTGCGCGACGAGCGAACAGTCATCCCAATCGGATCGTTTAACCCTGATTTTGGCGCCACTCTTTCACTACCAAGCGTGCTTGGGCGCAATGGTGTAAGCCGGATTCTTATGCCGGAAATGTCCGAACAGGAAAGAGAGCTGCTCGACAAGAGCGCGCGGACCATCCGTGAAGCGGCGGCATAAAACAAAACGCCGCCCGGATCACGGGCGGCTGGTTAGAAGACAAAGTTTTATTTGAAGAAGCTGTCCGCCTGGGCCAGACGCTTGTTGACCTCGTCCCAATTCACCACATTCCACCAGGCTTTCAGGTAATCAGGGCGGCGGTTCTGGTACTTCAAATAATAAGCGTGTTCCCAAACGTCGTTGCCTAAAATCGGGAATTCGCCATTGGAGATGGGATTGTCCTGGTTGGGAGTGGACGTGACTTTGAACTCGCCGGACTTGGTTTTTACCAGCCATGCCCAGCCGCTGCCGAACTGATTTGCCCCGGCGGCCTCAAACTTTTCTTTGAATGCGTCAAAGCTGCCGAAGGTTTTGTTGATGGCATCGGCAACTGCGCCGGTAGGATTGCCGCCTTTTTGCGATCCCATGATCTGCCAGAACATGGTGTGGTTCACGTGTCCGCCGCCGTTGTTGCGGATCGCGCCGCGCACGTCTTCCGGCAGCGCGCTCAGGTTGCGAAGCAGGTCTTCAGGACTCTTGCTTCCCAGTTCAGGATGTTTCTCAATTGCACCGTTCAGCTTGTTTACGTAAGCCGCATGGTGTTTGTCATGGTGCAGGTGCATGGTTTGCTCGTCAATGTGCGGCTCCAGCGCGTTGTATGCGTATGGCAGCGCCGGGACCTCATGTGCCGTTATAGTTCCTTGTGCCATTTCAACCACCTTTCATTTATAAGTACTGGACTCATACTCTTGGATGACCTTGGCCTTGCCTGCGATGCGGCATTGTTGCCGCGCTAAAAGGTCTTGAACGCTAATTCCAGCAGCGTCTTTTGCTCCATCTCATGTGCCGTATGCGAACCGGTGGATGGAGTCGACGACGCTGACCGCTTTACCGAACGGAATGGCACGCTGCGGGCCAGACGCTCCAGTTGCGGCGCCAGGAAATTGAGCGCGCCCATATTGGCAGGCTCTTCCTGCACCCAGAGAAACTCGCGTGCATTTGTGTGCTGCGCAAAGGCCGCTTCCAGTTCAGCTTCGGGTAGCGGGAAAAGCTGTTCCAGAAAAATGATAGCCGTCTTTGTTTCATTGCGGCGCTTGCGCTCACGCCGCAATTCATGGCCGACTTTGCCGGTGCAAACGATAATCCGCTCCGCGTTAGTGATTTCAGGATCCTGAATCACGGTTTGGAATTTTCCATCGCTAAATTCATTCAAGGGGCTGGCTGCCTCAGGGTGCCGCAGCATGCCCTTAGGCGTAAATACGATCAACGGCTTGCGCCAGCTGCGCAATGCCTGCCGTCGCAGCAGGTGGAAATATTGCGCTGCCGTTGAAGGCTGCGCAATTTGAATGTTGTCTTTGGCCGCGAGTTGCAGGTAACGCTCAATGCGGCCGCTGGAGTGTTCCGGCCCCTGGCCTTCATAACCATGCGGCAGCAACATTACCAGCCCGGAAAGCAATCCCCACTTGTCTTCGCCAGCCACGATGAACTGATCAATAATTACTTGCGCACCGTTGGCGAAGTCGCCGAACTGCGCTTCCCACAGAGTGAGACCATCAGGGTAGTCGCGGCTAAACCCGTATTCAAAACCCAGCACCGCGGCTTCTGAGAGTATGGAGTTGTAAGCTTCAAACCATGCCTGGCCAGGACGGATATGGCAAAGCGGCACGTACTCTTTTTCAGTTTCCGTATCGATCAGGCAAGAGTGGCGATGGTTAAACGTTCCCCGCCGGGCATCCTGCCCGGAAAGACGCACGGGAATGCCTTCGACAACAAGTGATCCAAAAGCCAGCGCTTCAGCCATGCCATAATCCACCGGAAGTTTGCCAATGCCCATTTTCTCACGCTGCTCCAGAAGTTTTTTGACCTTGGGGTGAATAGCAAACCCTTCTGGGTATGTGGTCAGCTTCTCGGTAATTTCCTGCAGCTTTCTGGCATCGACTGCTGTCGGGACTTCGTATTCCGGCTTGTAGCGGCCACCCTTGTATTTGTCCCAATATGCCGGCAATTTGCGCAGTACCGGAGATTTCTGCATCTGCGCCGCGTGATCGTAAGCTGCATCCACCTTGGCACGAAAATTCTGCTCCATCTCAGTAATATCAATCTTGTGCTGCTCCGCATAAATCTGAAACAGCGGACGATGCGCGTTAATCTTCTTGTAAAGCAGCGGCTGCGTGATGGTAGGATCGTCAACCTCGCTGTGGCCGTGGCGCCGATAGCCGATCAAGTCAATTACCACGTCGCTGCCGAACTGGTAGCGATACTCAGTGGCCATACGCGCAACGCGCAGCACGGCTTCAGGGTCTTCAGCATTCACGTGGAAGATGGGAATCGGCTGGCGCTTGGCCAGATCAGATGAAAACCGCGACGTATGCAGCTCACGCGGATTGGTGGTAAATCCGATCAGATTATTCACGATCACCTGAATCGCGCCGCCCACGGAGTAGCCCTTTAATCCCGCAAAATTCAGCGTCTCCGCCCAGATGCCCTGGCCGGCAAAAGCCGCGTCACCGTGCATGATGATGGGCAGAATTTCCTTTGCGCCGTTTGCGCCAATGTGTTTCTGCTTGGCCAACGTACGCCCCAACGCTACGGGATCAACTGCCTCAAGATGGCTGGGATTGGAAACCAGATGCGTGCGAATGACCTTGCCTTTGCGTGTGTGGAATTCGCCGGTTGCGCCCTGGTGATATTTCACGTCGCCGCCGCCGAGCACGCTGCGGGGATCAACATCTTCAAACCCCGCAAAAACGAAGTCCGGCGGAATTCCGACCACCAAGCTCATTACGGTAAGTCGTCCGCGATGGCTCATGGCCATCACCGTAGTCGTGGCGCCCAGTCCTGCACCGGTCTCCAAAACCGTATCAAGAAGCGGAATCTGCGCAGTGGCGCCTTCACCGGAATAGCGTTTGGTGCCGAGGTAACGGGTTTGCAGGATCTGTTCAAAGAGATCTGCTTGAAGCAGGCGCTCCGCCAGCCCGCGCCGGTCTACTTGCTGCGGGGCGGGGTTTTCCATACGGTTCTGGATCCACTCGCGGCGGTCACGTTGCGGCAGATGCACGAACTCCACGCCAATAGTCCCGCAGTAAATCCGGCGGGCTTCTTTCACGCCCTCACCGTCGGAAGGCAGCTCAGAATAGCCGCCGCCAACAGGGCCCCCAAGGGGATTCAGGTTGGCATCCATGTATCCCCAGCGGCGGAATACGTCAAAAACGTGCTCGCGAACCTGTTCGCGCCCGAGGGGGAATTCGCTTGTCGATAACTGTGCGCTTTTACTGCTCATCTCGTATGTAGTCCAGATTAATAAGG
>JBAVLE010000113.1:0-1972 GCA_049688735.1 Candidatus Angelobacter sp.
GGCCTTATACGAATCACAACTCGCTCAGGACTTAAAGACTCACGCCTTAAGCCTCAGCCACCTCACGTATACCACTACAATCAGAATTCTTCATATATTTTGGATCGCCCTCCTTTCCCGTGTAACCGCAGAATATCGCCAGATAACTAAAAAGTCAACAGCCTGATTTCAGGATTTCAGGACTTGCGCGGGAGGCCTATTTGCTCCAGAGATCGCGCCGCCAATACGGGAACAAAACGTCGAAACCTTTCCTGCTCTCTTCCCAATGTGCCTCCTCGCCGTAGCCGACGGAAACAGCAGTGCTGACAACGCTGGGGTGAGCATCGGCCACCCACTGCTCCTTTCCTTGCACGTCAACCGGGCCCCATGTTTCCATCACAATCCCTTTATCCAGCACGCGGTCAAGAATGCTGACGAGGTCATCCGTTTTCGCGACGAGTGGGGGCATTTCAACCTCTTTTATCAGATGCTCAAAACCAATCCCAGGATCAGCGTGGATGAATTGGCCTGCTCTCCTCTTCCCGCTGCTCTGCTTCTTCCACGCGCATCCACGTTTTGAGCGACGCCAATTCCAGATCGGTGGCATTTCGTCCCAACGACCTCTTCATTCTGTGCCGCGCCCGAAGGCTTACAACCCAACCAGAGACTGTTAGCCAGATCGCGTTGATTAATCCGTAAAGCCTGTCAGTTGAGACATGCATCGGTCGATCCTTGTCGGCTTACTTGGTCTTCTTCGGCGTGGTCTTACCTGAGCTTGCACTCGTCAGCTTGTCCGCCGTCACAAATATTGGTTCAATGTCGGTCGGCACGCCCTTCAGTCTTTCCAGCGCCTTCTGCACCTCAGGACGCAGCACCATCATTTCGCTCATCAGCTTTTTTGTGCCGTCATAATCGCCGGTTGCTTCCAGCGTGAGCAGATCGTGATCAAGCCCGGCCACGGCGTCTTTGATCTTGTCCAGATTTACGCTGAACGTGCCGTCACTGTTCGCGACGAACGCGCCTTTATCCAGAAAATAATTGAACTGAACGGCCATGCCCTTGGCGTGCGAATCCTGCAGGCCAAAGCGTAGCGTGCGGAATGAAGACGCAAGATACGTGGTGTAGAGCTTGCGCTCGGCGTCCGGGCCATGCGGAAGCGGAGCCTGCATCGCGCCTTTATCGGCCTGCGTCATCAGGTGTTGCAGCGCGAAGAGACCTGTCACGTCGGCCTTGGCTTCTTCAATGGCGCTGTAAAGTTCTTTCAACTCCAGGCGTGGGTTGGTGTCACGACCATTGACTTTGATCTGGTGCGGGCCCAGGCCATGCGTAAGTTCATGCGCCACAATATGGGTAAAGAACAATTCAAAGCTCAGGTCCTGTTGGGCCGCGGGTTGCAGCACCACTTTTGATATCGGCTCCAGCGTGGACTTAAATTTTGCCTCCTGAATGTTCTTGAGCATCACGCGCTTGCTGCCCTTCTGCTGGACAACTTTATCGTCATTGGGCAGGTTGTAGGCCGCCGTCTGCACGCCGTGGTTGCCGTCACCGGCGGCAAAAACTTCATTCACCACTCGGATGGGCGCCGCCGCCCCCAGCTTGGGCACGCGATACTTCGGGTCTTCCGGCAGATTGTTTTCGATTTCCTGCAGGTGCTCACCCAGGAACGCCAGCCGCGCGGATTCTTTCTCGTCGCGCACATTGATATAGGCCTCAAACGCGGCTTTGTAGCCAAACAACTCGTCGTTGTACGTCTCATACGGGCCAATCGTCACATCCGCGGGCGCGTCCAGGTCCATCCATGCCATGTCGCTTTCAAAATAGTTGTTGGAGCTGAAGGCAGCGGCGCGCGTGGTGAGAAATTTCTTGAGTGAAGCGTTGTCCGTGAGCGCGGCGGCCTGTTTCAGCAGCGCGGCCGCTTTGGCCAGATCGGCTTTGTATTCCTCGCTGTAGGGCACCATCTTCAACTTCTTATTGGCATCGCGACGGATCACCG
>JBAVLE010000114.1:0-14797 GCA_049688735.1 Candidatus Angelobacter sp.
TAGCTGAGCACGCCGTCACGCACATAACGCACAAGCTGCTCCTGAACTGCGGGACATACAGGAAAATCAGGATCAGCGGCCGTAAGTGGGATAACGTCGGCAGGCTGCTGTGCCCACCGCATATTGAAGGCGCGTTCGCGCAGAAGATCGAGCCGGACAATGTTGTCTGAAAACGACGCTGGTTCGGCCTGGTCCGATTCTGCTATCGGCAACAGAATGGTGCTGCCGATTTCAGGAGTAAGAAAATGGCGGGTCAACTCGCGACCTTTAGCCACATAGGGCGCGCATTGCTCGCGCCGCTCCCTTGAATAGCGGGACAACGCGTGTTCCAGATCAGATTGAGTTTCCACGTTCGGTGGGCGAAGATTTTCCGCCAGAGCCACGGCATCTGCCAACGCGGAAGAAACACCCTGGCTGGTAAACGGTGAGAGCGGATGGGCAGCGTCGCCCACCAGCACCAGATTCCCGCGATAAAAGGCGGGAATCAGGTCACTATCCAGCGGACGCCAAAGATGCGTACGAGAAAAATCTGCGATGCTGAGCAGGTGAGGAATGGGGTCCGCCCACTGTCCAACCAGCGAAGTAACAAAATGCTTTCGCCTGTCGGCGAAATTGCTGACATCTTCTGGAGGCTGGGGAAAGCGCTGGGAATCAAATTGCAGGTACCAGATCATTTGCTCGGAGTCCACCGCCAGAGTGCCCAGCGCAATGCCACCGCTGACAGCATAAAATTTATTGAAATTGTTGTTCGCCCAGCGCACAGTGCTCTTGCACCGCACCATTCCCACGATTTCCAGCACCTGCGCCTGGGTAGCGGCCCAGTCAGGGAACAGGGTCTGCCTTGCGCGAGAACGGATTCCTTCAGCACTGACATACAAATCGGCCTGGACCGTCCTGCCGGTATTCAGCCGCGCCTGCGTTACGTTCCCTGCCGCGTCAAAATCAAAGCCTGCGAGTTCCGCATCAAAGCGGGGAGCGCCGCCCGCGGGCAATGCGCGCATTAGCGCGTCAATCAACTGTTGGCGACGGATACTTCGTGTGCCGGCAGGCAAGGGCTGCTCATAAAGTATTTGCCCGCTTGAGCTGCGGCAAAAATAACGTTGCAGCGGAGCGCCACTGTTTTCGCCGGTCAGATTCACGCCAAAACCTTGAAGACAATTAATGCCATCCGGCATCAGGATGAAACCCATACCGGTTTCATGACCCTGGCGCATGCGCTCATAGATACGGCAGGTATGGCCTTGAGCGCGCAAAGTAATTGCACTCATTAAGCCCGCGATGCCTGCGCCGAAAATTCCGATCTCCATGGTTCCCCTTATAAAGAATGGTTTGAGTGGTCTTTCGGTTGGCGCTATCTCAGGAAAAATAGTCTTCACTCATATAGGAGCTGACAGCGTGAAGAGTTCAACCGCAATCGCCACGATTGGGGTGTTTTCTAGTTGTGAACCCAATCTCAAGAACGTTGCAAAATTTCATTTAACAAGCGCAGCTAACAATGCCGATCAGGAAATCACAGCTTGCTTCTGCCTGCTGAATATTGCCTGCATGTTTTCCGGCGAAAAGAACTCAGTCACCGGCACGGTGTGGGCAAGCGTGCCAAAAAAACGGCTGCGCTGCTCAGGATTTTCCCGCAGGGCTTCAAGAAGCTGCTGCACCTCCGGCGGAGGCGGCTCCAGAGCAGCCAGTTGCGTGGTCAAATCAAAATACGGCAGCTCGGTTTGGTTGCGCGTTTGCTCATAGGCAGCCAGAGCTTCTTCCATTGGCTGGCGACCGCTCAGGCCCGCGTCAATGGCTTCGGCCAGCCACTCAGCACTACCAAATGCATCTGTAATTCCGGAAGCGGTGCAGGGATCTTTCTGATAGCCTGCATCGCCAACCAATGCCCATCCAGGGCCATAAGGTTTGCGAACGTGGCTAGGGATTGCGCCGCCCACATAGCGTGACTCGCGCTTGCCTGCCTGCATGCGTTCCCAAAGCTCTGGCGCGTGCTGTGCGATTACGCTGCTGTGGTGCTTTTCTATGTTGGCGCGAACCGTAGGCAAATCGCGGGCGGCAAACGCCACTCCAATGAGCGAAAGATTGTCATTGGTGTTGTAAGCAAAAATCACGTTGCCGGGACGCAGCCACAGATGCCAGCCCACCATTGGCACGCCGCTGTAATAGGCGTACCACGAACCTTCCAGCGCGGGACCCGTTTTGTACTCAGGCGCCTCAACGGCCTTAGCTACCACGCTGAACATGCCATCCGCGCCGATGGTGATGCGCGCTTTTTCCGTAACCATGGGGCCATTTTTTTCATGGCCGCGAATGCCTGCTACCTTGCCATCGTCAAAAAGCACTTCCTGAACAGAAAAGCCTTCGCGCAGTTCCGCGCCCGATCTCACGGCGGCATCGACCAGAATGGGATCAAGCTTGATACGCCGCGGGGCAAATGCCTCAGTAACTCCGCCTTCCGCCGGAACGGGGGATCCGGTAAGAGAAAACGCGCCATAATCAAAATGATTGGTCAATATCGGGGGACAGTTTGAGGCTTTCAGCGTATCCAGCAGTCCCCAGCGCATCAGGCGCGCAGAGCCGGTCTGGTGAACGTAATGGTTAGAGAAGGGCATATCGCTGGGAAACGTACCGCGATCGACAAGCAGGACTTTGTACCCCTTGCGCGCCAGCAAAAGGGCCGTGGGTGCTCCGGCGCAGCGCGCGCCAACGATGATGGCATCGTACATGGGATCCTCCTCCGGGCCCTTGCAATGCGCTCCGGCAAGTTCAATGTGTTGTAATAGTTGTTCCCGAAATGTACCTACCGTTACAAATTGTCTAAGAAAAAGATTAGAATTCCTAGGTTTTTTCTCAGAAATCGCATGTACCTGCTTAAGGCTCAACAGGATACAGAGAGGTGGCAAATGACGACGAACCTGCAAACAATCCAAGGAATTTACAAAGGCGATGCGGAGCAGATCGCAAAAAACCTTCAATCCGCTCTGGCGCCGCGCTTTGAATGGACGGAAGCTGCTGGTTTTCCCTACGCCGGGACCTATCACAGCATGGAAGAGGTCGGGAAAAACGTATTTGCCCGCCTAGCCACGGAATGGGACGGCTATCGCGCGGAAGTGGACAAGTTTTATGACGCCGGAGACACCATCATCGTGACTGGAAGATATCTTGGGACGTATAAGAAGTCCGGCGGCATGATGGACGCGGTTTTTGCCCACATATGGAATTTTAAGGACGGAAAAATCGTGAAGTACACCCAGAATGTGGACACCAAAAAGGTGTGGGACGCGATTGAAGGCAAATGAGCTGGGCTTTCAGAACGAGATTCAAGAAAGAGATCGTGGCGGAATTTCTGCCGCCCGCGCGTCCACGGAAGAAGCAGAAAGTCATCATCCTATGCGACGGCATGCCGGGAATTCCGCGCAAACAGACGTTGATGGAATTCCTGGCAGCAAAGGGCTATTGGGTCTTTTATCCGCGATATCGAGGATCGTGGGAGAGCGGCGGTAAGTTCCTGCAGAAATCTCCTGAGCGGGACATTCTTGACGTGATTGACGAGCTGCCCAAGGGTGTTCGCGAACTGGCGTTCGGCAAGCGATTTGCGTTGAAGCCGGAGGAGATATTTGTGATTGGCGGCAGTTTTGGCGGCGCAGCAGCCATTCTTGCGTCGCTCGATCACCGCGTGAAGCGCGTGATTGCCAATTGCCCGGTGGTTGACTGGGGAATTCTTGCGAAGGAAGAACGGCTGGAGACTTCCAACCCCAGCTATGCGGCGTATATCCGGGAGGCGTTTGGGAATGGCTATCGTCTTTCAGACCGCAACTGGCGCAAGCTGCATGGCGGGAAATTCTACAATCCGGCGTATCACGCGAAGGAAATCGATCCGGAGAAGATCATGATGTTCCACGCCAAAGACGATCCGTATGTACCGTATAAATCAGTCAAGAATTTTGCGGAGCGGACCGGCGTGAAGCTGAATTCATTTGCGCGGGGCGGACACCTGAGCACAGAGATGATCGTGCAGAAATATTGGGAGCGGATAAAGAAATTTTTTGACGCCACAGCGTGATCTAAAAACATCGGCGCACAGGAACTGTGCGCCGGATATTGAATGAAGCTGTTCTCCTCCTCTGCTAGCAGCAAATAAGGTTCCTCCCTTGATGCAAGAAATCCTTACTGCACGTTCTTGGCTTCCACTTGTTTATAGCCTTCAGGGACCTGGAACAAGCTTGCATCCACGGTGTTGCTGGAAACCGATGTCACTTCCGTAGACGTATCCATCAGAGAGCCCGGAGTGCCACTGGGCTTTGAGTCAGATTTGTCGTCCTGTGCGGCGTCATCTTTCTTCTTTTTCTTGCCAAAGAGTCCGCCAATGCCGCCGGTAATGGGGTTGCCGCTGGATTTCTGATCGTCGTGGGAGGCTTGCTGGGGCGCGCCTTGCTGGCCGGCCATCCCAACGCTGACGAGAGAAAACAAGGGCATGCCGTTCAGGGCCGTGGCGCTCTTGCGATATTCGACCATCGCGGGAGCGATTTGGGGGTTGCCGCCCATCATTGTCCCCGGAAGCCAGTCCAGTTCCTTGGCCATGCGCTGGTAGAAGTGCTTTACTTCGTCATAGCCCTTTACCGGCGCAATGTAGGAATCTGAATCAACAAACATGTTCGCGGTCTGGCCCTTGGCCTTCGGATCGTCGGAGGTCATCTCCATATCGACGCGCATCTTGGTTTCTTTGGCGGTGTAGTCGAGTATCTTTTTGGAGCCCGTGCCCGGAGTAATGGTGACTTTAGGAGTGATTTTCACCTGGCTGGGCTGTTCTTTGTTGCGCTTGGCCTGCTCCGCCTCTGCCTTTTTGCGGGCTTCTTCCATGCGTGCCTTCATCTCGTCAAAGGTCATGGTGGAATAAGTTTTCTTTTTGGTATCGATGTGCGTGATCTGGCGGGCGTCAAGATCAATGATCTCAACCTGGCCAAGGCTGTCTTCCCGTCGCATTTTGTTGCCTTTAAAACTAATGGTGGAAGTGGTGCCCTGCGTCGCCTGGCGCGCGTCTTTGCTGAAGACGCCGGCAAACTTCATGGCGCCTGCGGCTGCGCCTCCGGTGATCTTGGTGGTTTCTGTGTATTGAAAATCAGCAAAGCAAGGTGTGGAAAGGGTGAACAACAAGATGCCTGCAAGTGTGAGCGCAATACCCCGTTTCATTTCGCCTCCTGGCGGTCGCAGGCATTATAGCCGGAGGCGAATAGGAACTACACTGGGACCATCGATCCCCGAACCCTACTGAAAATCAGGGTCTTCCGAAATATGCAGGATCTCCTCTATAAGGGCGAACCCAGCCGAGGAACCACAGCCGGAACAGGGTGGGAAAGGTGTTTGTTTGCGCAGCCAGATATCTCCATTAATAGGACAACGTGAATGGTCTGGCCGCCATATTCCGGAAACCGGGACCATTTCTCCGCTGAGAAAAGGAACCGGGCCGGGCTTTTTGGATCTTTGTAATCCTTGTGGTGGCAAAATATTTCCTCCAATGAAATGAATGTCGTTCATACTCCATATGGAACAAGGCAAGCGGATTGCCACAGCGCTGGTTGAAAGCAAACAACTAAGCGAACTCTGGAGAGCAGAGACTCGTAATTTTTCCCTTATAAAGGTGAGCTTTCGACATCACCCAGCCGAGTTGCTTGTGAATACCTGATATCGCGGATTTAAATCTGCAATCAGTGGGCAACCATGGGCGGAGTGGAATTCGGGAGCTTGCGATTATGGGCGACACTGCATCGCCCACTAGCGTCTAAAAATAAGCAGTTGCCACTGACTCAATGATCTCGAAGTGCGCCAACCCGCAGTGCGCTAAAACACTCATGCGACTCGATGGCGGCAGATTTTTTGGATTTCACACCAAAAACCATCAAGAAAAGCACAAAGCAATTGAAAATTTCTGGCTATGCGCTACCTGCGCCAAGAGCTTTACGCTGCGGCAAGTGGAAGGCAAAGTGGAGTTGCAGACCAGAAAGCGAAAAAGCGCCTGAACGTGTTAGTTTCTGGACATTAATGTTGAACCGCAACAGCCCTTTTGCTTTGCGCGTATTCGGCGCGGAACGTACCCGGCGTGGCGCCGGTAAACTGACGAAAGACCCTGGTGAAGTGGCTCTGATCGTAGAAGCCCAGATCGATCGCAAGAGCGCTGAGGGGAAGCTCGGAGTTGGCCAGCATCCCGGCTGCAGCGCGCACGCGAATGCGGTTTAGATACTCGCCCAATGTTTCGGCAAATTCCTGGCGGAAGATCTGTCCAAGATAAACAGGATGCACTCCGGCAGCGCGAGCCACCTGCGCCAGCGTGAGATTCTCCGCGAAATGCGCGTGCACGTACTCACGCGCGCGCCGCAATGAGCGCAAGTCTCGTGGCGTGCGAGCGGAGAATTTCACGATGGAAAAAGCCATGTCCACCGCGCGGGATTCAATATCAAGATCGTTCGCCCGAGAGGAAGAGATGCGATGATAAAGATCCATCAGTTCCCAAGCCGGACGTCTGCCGGAAACATCGATGATCGGGCGCAGATTCACCGCTGCAAAGTCCATAGCGTCAAACAATTCGGGTTTAAACTCAAGCGTGAGCATCGTAACTCCGGCTGGCCCTACTTCATCGCGATGATCCATGCCCGGCGGATGGTAAGCGCAGGAGAAAGGCTGATAGCTGAACTGCGTGAAGCCGGCTGTTTCTCGATACTCGCCTTCCAACATCAAAGACACAAATCCAGCCTGATGAGCGTGGCTGGGAAGGGAGCGCGGCTGAGTATGCACCAGTCGATTGACCACGACGGAATCGGCAGCCCATCGTTTTGAAACATTGCCGAAAAACTGCCCGATATTGAGCGAAGTGGACATCAACCTCTTTCGTCTATTGGACTGAGCAAGAATGAAACGGTTTCAGCGAAAACTGGGTGTTCATTTTCGAGCAGTGTTGCTCGTTAGCGAACACCAGATAATGGCGGCCAGTTATGTTTAATGCGATTAAATCGCTTGTTATCTGAGCTTTAGCCGCGCATAGCTTCCGGCTTGAAAAATGCACTTTCAGTCAGTTTTCTCAAAGCTCTCTATCATTGCAAGCGAATGACCGATCAAATAACAATACAGCTTGCATTGGTACAAGACACCCGAGTTCAGACAAGTTCAAATAGCGTGGGAACGCTCGCAATCTTTTGGAGAAGCGATCATGAATACTTTCTTTCAAGACCTTCGTTACGGCTTTCGCATGCTGCGCAAGAATCCCGGCTTCACGCTGGTGGCGTTAGTGGCGCTGGCCCTGGGCATTGGCGCGAACACAGCTCTCTTCAGCGTCGTCTATGGCGTGTTGCTGAAGCCGCTGCCTTACGCCCAGGGTAAAGAACTGGTCGTCCTGCACCAGGAATTTCCCAAAGCAAACGCGATGAACGTTGGTTTCTCCGTCAAGGAGCTAAATGACTATCGCGAGCAGGCGAAATCTCTGGCACAGATTGAGGAGTACCACCAGATGTCGTTCATCCTGCTGGATGGGAAGGATCCAGACGAAGTACGCACGGGGGTGGTCTCTGCTCATTTTTTCGATCTGTTGGGAATCAAACCATATCTCGGCCGCTTTTTTACATCCGCAGACGACACTCCGGGCGCTGACGCGGTACTGGTGCTCAGCTACCCCTATTGGAAAACACGCTACGGCGGCGACCCCAGTGTGATCGGGCGGCATTTCCGGATGAACGACAAGGTTCATACCGTTGTGGGCGTGCTGCCCCCGGTGCCGCAATTCCCCCGGGAAAATGATGTCTACATGACGACAGTGGCGTGCCCGTTTCGGTCGTCGCCCAATACCATCAGCAGCCGCAATGCCCGCATGTTGCGGGCTTTTGGGCGGCTTAAGCCGGAAAGGGACGTTCGCTCCGGTAACACCGATCTTGAGCTGGTAGCTTCGCGGCTGCAGCAACAATATCCGGCCGACTATCCGGCTTCCCGCGGCTTGTCAGCCGCCATGGATGGCTTGCAAAGTCAGTTGACCAAACAAGTGCGTCCCATGTTGCTGGTGCTGCTTGCCACCGCAGGTTTGGTGCTGCTGATTGCCTGCGCCAACGTGGCTAATCTGGCCCTGGCTCGCATTATGCGTCGCGAGCAGGAGATGGCAGTGCGCGCAGCACTGGGCGCGAATCGTGGCCGACTCATTCGCCAGCTGTTGACAGAGAGCACGCTGCTTAGCGTGGCTGGTGGAGCGCTGGGATTGCTGCTGGCTGCGGGTTGCCTGGAATTACTGGTGCGATTTGTTGGCCGCTTCACCACGCGCGCAGCTGAAGTTCGCATCAGCATGGAAGTGTTACTGTTCACGCTGGGCATTTCCGTTCTGACCGGATTGATCTTTGGCTCGATCCCGGCGCTTTCACAGCGGCTGAACCTGGTGACATCACTCAAAGAAGGGAGCGCCAACGCGACGGTAAAAGCCAGCGGCGTGCGGCTGCGCAATGTCCTGGTGGCTGGACAAGTAGCGTTGAGCTTTGTGCTGCTGATTGCCGCGGGCCTGATGGTCCGCAGTTTTATCAAATTGCAACACGTCAATGCTGGGTACAATCCGGAAAACGTTTTGACGGCGAATGTCCCGCTCAGCTTCAGCAAGTACAACAGCAATGCCGCCACGCTGAACTTTTTTGATCGCGTAATGCGCAAGCTGGAAGGAACGCCGGGAATTCTGGCGGTGGGCGTAAACAATGGAGCGCCGCTTGCGCCGGCCATGCCCATGAACACAACATTCATAGTTGAGGGCCGAGTGGTGAACGAACGCGAAGCGCTGCCCAGCACCGATGTTGAATTTGTTTCCCCCGGCAGCATGCAGTTGCTGGGTATTCCGCTGATCAGCGGCCGTTTCTTTACGCCGCATGACAACGCCGATTCGCCCGAAGTCGCGATCATCAGCCGGTCATTCGCGCAACACTTTTTCCCCAATGAAGATCCTCTTAACAAACGCATTTCCGCCGACAGCGGAAAATCCTGGGTAAAGATCGTAGGGGTTGTGGGCAACGTGAAGTTCTACGGCTTGGACCAGGAAACCAAGGACACAGCCTACGTCTCTTTTGCGCAGACTCCCATGGGCGGCACTTTGCTGGTGAAGACCGCGGGCAATCCAATGAACTATGCGCGGCAGGTGCGTGAAGCCGTGTTGTCCGTGGACCCGGAACAGCCCGTCAATGGGATTGAGACGCTACAGGAATTGCGCGGCGACACTCTGGTACAAAGCCGCCTTACCGCGCTTCTGCTGGCACTGTTTGCCGGTTTGGCGCTGGCGATCGCTGCGACAGGGTTGAGCGGTGTAACGGCGCTCATGGTCAGCCAGCGTACGCGGGAAATCGGAATCCGTATGGCCCTGGGCGCGCAAAGCCATGCAATGTTGCGCATGGTGTTGGCGCGGGGTATGAGCGTAATTGCTGCTGGCCTGGGCGTGGGAATAGTGGCTGCGCTCATTTTCTCCCGGGTATTGAAGACACTGCTGTTTGAAACCACTGCGAGCGATCCGCTGACCTTCATTGGAGTTGCTCTTACGTTTCTGGCTGTTGGTTTTGCAGCCAGTTATGTGCCCGCGCGTCGCGTGACAAAGGTCGATCCGCTGATCGCGTTACGCAGCGAATGAGGAAAATCGCCGGAAAACCCACCACGGAAACCCAGAAGCACAGGGAGAAGTCAGGGAAAGGTGAGGATTAAATTTAGATAGATAAACGCGATGAACACAACCGTCAGGCATTTTCTTGCTGGGTTAAAGCCGTCGCACCCGGCGAATAATTTATCGGCAACAAATATGAATTAGAAGTAATCAGCCCCTAAACTATTTCAAAATTGAAACAGCGTAGGGGCTGATTGTTGGTGTGTGAAACTCTTCTCTATTGTTTCTGAGTCTGCTGGGCCAGCTTTACCTTTGTGCTTTCCAGCTTCTTGGTAACTCGGGCCACGTCCTGCTGGTCAACATCGGCCGGGACTGATTTGCTCCATTCATCCAGCGCGCGTTCCCAGTGGGCAGCCGCTAGCTTGAAGCGATTGGTGCGCGCATACAGTTCGCCCAAATGGTCTTGAACAGTGGGATCGTTTGGAGTCTTATCGGCGGCGCGGCGCAGATTCTCTTCTGCCTGGTCATAATTGCCAAGCCGGAAATAGGTCCAACCGAGCGAATCAAGATATGCGCTGTTCTGCGGATCCAGGTCGAGCGCTTTCTTAATCAGAGTGAGCGCTTCTTCCAAATGGCTATTGCGGTCAGCCAGCATGTAGCCCAGATAATTCAGGGCCATGCTGTTGCTCGGGTTCTCTTGCAGCACTTGGCGGAACGCCTGCTCAGCCTGGTCATACTTCTTTTGCCGCTCGTAGATGGAGCCTTGCAGGAAACGGATGTATTCCTTTTCTTCCGGACGGGTCGCCAGCTTTTCCGCCTGAGCTATCGCTTCCTCCGATTCTTTCCAGCGCTTTAACCGCATGTAGATCTGCGAGAGCATGATGTAGGAGTCACGATCATCCGGCCCGCCTTTGAGCACGGACTTAGCCAGTTGCACACCCTCATCGCCTTTGCCGGTATCAGCCATCTGCTGTGCCAGCGTCAACTTAAGGCCTTTATCATTCGGGAGCTTCTTCACGGCTTCCTGCGCTGTCTTTGTTGCTTCACTCCACTGCTTCTGGTCGCGATAGGAATCGATTACGTCCTGATAGCCGCGTGCCGCTTCGTCTCCACCAAGGTCAATAATCTTGCGGAAGGTTTCGAGCGACAGCAAAGGACGGCCAGCTTCGCGATAGACATTTCCGAGCCGTTCCAGGAACAGCGCACGATTGCTCTTGTCCCCGGCGGGCGCATTTGCGGGAAGAGGATGCGCTACCAGCTTTTGCAGGACGGTGGCGGCATCTTCATACTTGCCTTGCGCTTCCAGAATCAGCGCTTCGTTGTAAGGAATTTCCAGCGAGTCTTGCACCAGCGCGCTCGCCTTCTTTAAATTTTCCATCGCTAAATCAAATTTACCCTGGCGACGGTAAATCTCTGCCACGCGCAGCGCCGCCGTGGCATCCTGCGGGTCAGCATCCTGAATGGTGCGATATTCATCAAGCGCGGCGTCAATCTGATTGTCATTCGACAGGTTCTGGGCCAAGCCGCGCATCGCGTCCAGATTTTCCTTGTCCATGGCCAACGCTTGCCGGAAGGAAGCGATGGCATTCTTGTAATCTTTTTGCTGCTCGTATGTGGTTCCCAGAGCGGAATAAATCTTGGCTGAACGCTGGCCTTCAGGCACGGTCTTTAATAGGTCGGCGGCTTTGTTGTTTGCGCCTTCATCGTTATAAAGATAGGCAAGATTGGTAATGGCTTCTTCTGAACCAGGATCAAGACTGAGCGCGGACTTGAATTCAGTTTCCGCTTTGGTCGCGTCTTTGTTCAGAAAATAAAGCCGACCCAACAAGAGGTGATTGTCCGCGTTCTTGGGCTCGATTTTAGTGATGGCTTCATATTGCTCAATGGCGAGGCTAAGAACTTCACGCGATTGTGTTCCCGGCTGCAGATCCCCGAGCGAGCGCAGATAAATTCGTCCCAGCAGCTTGTGCGCCTCCAGATTGTTGGGTTCGCGCTTGATGATGTCCTGGGCTTCCAGCACGGCGTCACGGATGCGTCCGGTCTTCGCATACAACTCCGCCAGCGAAGCGTTTAAATATTCTGAGGAAGGATCGTTCTCAATGGCCAGCCGGTATTCTTCAATGGCCTTGTTGGCGTATTCGGAGCGCCCGTACATCGCCATCATTTCTTCATACATGTGCGCCAATGAGAAATGATAGTAAGCGGCGGCCTGGTCAGGCTTCGTGTTCGCTTTGGGCTGGTCAGGCGTTGTGGCAGCCGGGGCTTGCTGCGCTGGAACGGCGTCTTTTTTCGATGGCGCAGTCTTTGCAGGCGTCTGAGACTTTGGCGAGGTCTGTTGCGCAAGCAGACTGGGGGTTATAAGCAGAAACAGCCCGGGGAGAAAAATGCGAGTTTTTATGAAAGTCATAGAGCGAACCGAATACCTTCTTGTTAGATGCACAAGCGCCATTTTCGGTGGCGGCCATTCACCTCATCTAATTCTAGACCTTAGTACAGCCCTTTCCGCACCAGATTACAATTCTTGACTAGTGACGGAAGTGGCGCACACCTGTGAGCACCATGGCCAGCCCCAATCGGTTCGTCGCGTCAATAACTTCCTGGTCGCGCATGGATCCGCCAGGCTGGATAATGGCCGTGGCCCCCGCTTTGGCTATCTCTTCTACGCCGTCTGGAAATGGGAAAAACGCGTCTGAGGCTGCCACCGTGCCCTGCAAAGGTAAGATCGCTTTCATAGCGCCGATCTTGCATGAGTCCACGCGGGACATCTGGCCTGCCCCCACGCCCACCGTCTGGCCTTCCCGGGCGTAGACAATGGCATTAGATTTCACGTGTTTGCAGACTTTCCAGGCAAACAGCAGCGCTCGCAGTTCTTCCGGGGTGGGCTGCCGCGTGGTAGCGATCTTGAGGTCGGCCTGAGCCAAGGGACGAACGTCGGCATCCTGCACCAACATGCCGCCGGAAACCTGCTTCATGGCCAATCTTTGCGTACTTGACTTGATTTCCACGAGCCGCAAGTTTTTCTTGGCAGCGAACTTTTCCCTGGCTTCCGGTGAATACCCCGGCGCGGCGATGGCCTCGAGGAAAAGCTTGACCATCTCTTCTGCGGCAGCGCCATCAATGATGCGATTCACCCCAATGACGCCGCCAAATGCAGAAATGGGATCAGTTTCCTGGGCGCGCATGTAAGCCTCAACCAGCGTCTTGCCCGTGGAGCAGCCTGAAGGATTTGTGTGTTTAATGATGGCGCATGCAGTTTCTTCAAACTCCTGGGCCAGGTCCCAAGCGGCTTGCAAATCCACAATGTTGTTGAATGAGAGTTCCTTGCCTTGAAGCTGTTTGCCATTCGCTACGCCTGCGCCAGAGCCGTCAGAATACATTGCGGCACGCTGATGCGGGTTCTCTCCGTAACGGAGGTCCATAGTTTTGTTCAGCCCAAACCGCAGGACCGCAGGGAAGTCATCGCCGGAACTCTGCGGAAGCTGAAAGTCTTTAGCGTTCTCGCTCAGAGAAGTGGCCGCCAGGGTGGCAGCAATCGCACTGTCATAAGCCGCAGTGGTGGCAAAAGCTTTTTGCGCGAGGCGCCAGCGTGTCGGCAGCCCGAGTTCACCGCCGGAGCTGGCCATTTCCTGCGCGATGGCTGCGTAATCCGAAGGCGAGGTAACGATTGCGACGTCACGAAAATTCTTGGCCGCCGAACGCACCATTGAAGGACCGCCGATGTCGATGTTCTCAATCACCTCATCAAAATGCACGCCCGGTTTGGACGCAGTCTTTTCAAAGGCGTAGAGGTTGACCACCACCATATCGATCGGCTGGATACCGCGTTCTTTGGCTGCCGCTACGTGCCCGGCATTCCCGCGGATATGCAGAATTCCGCCGTGAACTTTGGGATGAAGCGTCTTAACTCGGCCGTCCATCATCTCAGGAAAGCCGGTGAGCTCAGAGATGTCTTTTACCGTAATGCCGGCCTCACGCAGCAGCTTGGCCGTGCCTCCGGTGGAGACCAATTCCACTTTCAGAGCGGCCAATTTCTGGGCAAACTCCACCAAGCCAGTTTTGTCGGTAACACTTAAGATTGCACGCTGAATGTTGGGCACTTTTGTTCCTCAGGAAGGGTGAAAGGAGTAAAAGAATAAGGTATCAGCGCGAAACGAGTGCGCGCAACCGGAGCCCACCTGAATGGCACCGGGGAGCTGCACAAATGCCGTGACTAAACGACCTCATTGGCGATACGCGACAAGCGTCCATATTTTATTGGCCATTCCTAAATTATTTCTCAAAACCCATTTCTCAAAGCCTCTTTGATCCCACCATCGCCACCAGGATTTTTTCTTCAAGCACCTCACATGCACAATCTGCCGCTAACGCAGAAGAAAATTCGGCTTTGAGCTCGAAAACACGGTCATTGTGGGACCTACTACCGTCGAATCCGTGGATTCCTTCCGCCGCACGGCATCCCGACTAAGCGCTGTGTTTGCACAGCCACAGTGTCCAACCATCGCCACAAGATGGTGTCTCTCAAGTCGAAGCTAACCCTCTTAATTCAACAGTTATCCTTTGGCTGCCTCCCTGCTTTTATACAGAGCGATGCACCGCAAGGAGGTAGGTAGCCATGAACACCACATCGCAGGCAGATCACAATCAAATCCAAAAGAGCCTTGTTCCAATGCTGCGCACCTGGGCACACAGTATTGGGTGGACGGTACTGCTCTCAGCCGCACTGGCCATCCTTTTTGCGATGGTCTGCGATGGCTGCTCCAGCATCCAATAATTGTTTGTCAGATCAGTAGCTCCGCGGAAGGATATCGGCGCGCAGCTGCTCAAGAATTTTCCATCTCCGCATCTGCAAATCTGCGGCGAAATTGCTTTTTGATTGGATGACATTCCCTAGTTGCCGCTGCATTCCCAAGCAAACCAGCCATCGTCTGCCCATCTAAAGCTTTAGAGGTGCACCATGGTTCGCTTTCAATGTGAAAGTTGTGGACGTTCAAAAGGAGACGGCGAGACCTGGATTCTCGGCTTTGCTGCTGAGAATATCGGCGTCACATCCGCGCGGCGTGAGATTTCCATTGCCAGTTCCTGGGACCACTCTCGAGCCGTGGAGTCGCTTGCTGTTCATTTCTGTTGTGATGAATGCCGCGCCACCTATATGAGCGGCTTGTTTGGCGACACACCGGGAACTCTTGACGGATCCACTAC
>JBAVLE010000115.1:0-2669 GCA_049688735.1 Candidatus Angelobacter sp.
CCCTCGCCGTGTAACGCGCCAGTTCCGGCTCACCCGGTTTTTCTATCGTGCCACGTGGCAGCCCTGGACATGGCTCGCCTCCCTGCGCCGCAACAAAAAGAAGCATGATTCCCTGCTCAGTTATTATGGGCCACTCTCCCTGCTTCTGCTGCTCGCTTTGTGGGCGCTCACGCTGGTAGTGGGCTTTGGGCTGCTGCATTACGGCCTTCACGATAGGCTTTCCGGCGCGCTCTTTACCAGCGATCTGGGCAATGCTATGTACCTGAGCGGTACTACCTTATTCACCCTTGGTCTGGGCGACGTTCTGCCCGCCTCTGGGTTAGGACGTTTCATTACCGTTCTTGAAGCCGGCATTGGCTTCGGATATTTAGCTCTTGTCATCGGATATCTGCCGGTGCTGTATCAGGCATTTTCTCGGCGTGAAGTCACCATCTCATTGCTCGATGCGCGTGCCGGATCGCCTCCCACGGCGTATGAGATGTTGCGCCGGCAAACGGGCGTTCACGGCATGGAAGCGCTTACTCAGCTGCTGGAAGACTGGGAAATCTGGTCTGCAGACCTGATGGAAAGCCATCTGTCTTATCCCGTACTGGCGTATTTCCGCTCCCAGCATGACAACCAGTCATGGATCGCCTCCCTCACCGCCATTCTCGACGTTTGCTCCCTCGCCATGGTCGGTCTTGAAGGCATGTGCCAGTATCAGGCGCGGATGACATTCGCCATCGCGCGGCATGCGCTGGTTGATCTGAGCCAGGTCTTTAGCGCTCCACCGGCAAAAGAAGAAAAGATCAACCGCCTTCCCATGGAAGCCCTGGACGAACTACGCAAGCGCCTGCATGCTGAAGGCTTTGTCCTGGCCGATGGCGACGGGCCGGTGCAGGAGCTAACGCGTCTGCGCAACCTGTATGAGCCTTATGCTCTTTCATTGGCTATATATTTGCGGCTGGATCTTCCTCCTTGGATCAAAGGCATTGTGGCAAAAGACAACTGGCAAACCACGGCCTGGCAGCTGAGCCAATCACAACAGCAGCCAATACCGGCGCACGATGAGCATAGGTAAGCTCTCCTAACATCCCGAAGCGGAGCGAGGGAGCCCGATGGCTTCCAAAGAACCCGACCTAATTGGCTCACGCCGGAAGCAACCATGCTGCGCATACCCAAGGAAAAGACCGCGAGTACAAGCATTGCTTTCATGGCGCTACATCAAACTGTTATCTGGTGCAAATCTGCTGGATGCGTTCCCCTGTAAGGCTATCAGCCTGCTGAAGCACTGAAAGCGGGCGTGGGCATTTGAGCATTTTTCCTCACATTGCAACTGCGATGAGCAAGCTGAGCGTTCTCGGGAATGGTTTTTCCGCCTTTGCTGTAGGGCGTTATGTGATCCACGGTGCTGTCATCAAAAATGTGAATCTGGTTCCCACAAAGTTTGCATTCATCCGAGTTTTCGTAGAGTTCTTTGCGAAATGCGTAATCAAAGAACCGCGGTTCAATCAATGTGCCATCGATGATGGGATCGACAAGCGATCGGAACTTCGTCCAGCGAACCTTCGTTTGGGAAGTGCTGCCCGTACGCTTTGAGATCGCATCTTGCAATTCTGCATCCGTGAGCATCGTAAACAGAAACAGTTCACGTATCTGCTCTGCAGACTGTTGGACCTTTGCGGTTCCGCGGTTCACCAAAGCTGACGCTTGTATATCAAAGGCGGTTACTGAGAACTTGCCTTCCCATGTTCCCCTGTTTGTACGAGGGCTAACTTCATACAACCTTCCCGCTTTGTCTCCAAAGACCGCGTAAATATTTTGGATGGTTTGTCTGAATAAGATTGTATGAGTCTTCAACTCTTGGGCTTCCTGTGGGGCGTACTGCCCCATATATTCATTCAAGAAACGTTTAAGACTGCCGGTATAATTAGAGAGCCGATTGGCGAATGCAAAAAAACGGAGAATAACCTCCCGTTCCTTGAAGCGTCTTTCCGGCGTGTCTCCTCCCCTGATCTTCCTCAATGCGGGTCATGCTCAAGTTCGGCCAAAAGGTCATTGAAAGGGCCGCGAAACACACAATTGCGCAGCTCTTGCTCATTCAGTGACATGGATCCACGATTTAGCCGTTTAAAGACCTCATACCGGAGCTCGGTATTGGCGCCCGGATCAATCACAATGCTGCGGATGGGCGTGTCCAGAATTTTTTCTTGTTGCTGCTTCGTAAGCTCTCTGAAAAACTTGTGGTTCAAGCTGGGCATGCTGTGCAACCTGCGCAGCGCGAAACGATTTGAAACAAAATTGACCAGCGTTGTCAGCCGTTGCTGCCCGTCAATGATCTCCAGTCGCCCATCAACGACTTTTCCGAAGTAGATCGGCGGAATCGGGATCTCAAGCAAGAGCGATTCAATGAGGCGGGAAGGCAACTCAGGACGCTGATCCCAGACGTATTCTCTCTGAAACTTTGGCTGGAGATCTAACTGGCCTCTGTCCAGCTTGTCGCGAAGGGCGGAGATGGTCCAATCAGCTCCCTGGCTCGTAACGGGCCGATCATCCGCTTTTGAGATCGGCTGCTCCTCTTCGGTCTCTGGCTCTAGTTGATCTTCTGATGAAGAGACTAATGAACTATTGCTAGGGTTCTCGGGCTGCGTGATTGGAATGTTGGCGAACTCTGGTTCAGCAGGTTCGGA
>JBAVLE010000116.1:0-13412 GCA_049688735.1 Candidatus Angelobacter sp.
CCACTGATTTTAGAAGTAATTCAGCCAACCCACAGACGAGGCGTTTCATCATCCCTCTAAATTGCATCTAAGAATCGAGGGTACATACAAAGGACTAATTATGCTTCCTGTCGTCTCCAAAAATCGAACCCGGATCGTTATTGCAGACGATCACACCGTCTTGCGCGAATCGCTGGCCGCATTGCTTTCCACACAGCCGGATTTTGTGGTGGAAGGCCGCGCTTCCAACGGTCAGGAGGCGCTGGCGATTGTGAAAGAGAACCAGCCGGACGTTTTGCTGCTGGATCTCTTTATGCCGGAAGGAGATGGCTTTGAAGTCCTGCGTACTCTGGACCGCGCCGGCAGCCGGGTGTCAGCCGTGGTGCTTACGGGATCAGACAATGAACTGGATTACGCCCAAGTTGTAAAGCTGGGCGCACGAGGCTTGGTGCTCAAGAGCGATGGTCCGGAGAAACTGTTTGCCGCTGTCCGCACGGTGGCCAACGGGGAATTGGCATTCTCGGATGAGCTGGCCCAGCAGGTCCTCACCACTATGACGGCGGAATCGAAAACTTCTGCTAATACCATGAGCCGACTTTCCACCCGTGAGCGCCAGATCGCCTATCACGTGGCGCGCGGCATGAAGAATAAAGACATTGGCGAAGCTCTCACCATCAGCGAGAACACTGTTAAGCGCCACTTGCAAAGCATTTTTACCAAGACCGGCGCACGCGATCGCCTGGAACTGGCCGTGCTTGCCCTGAGCGAGGCGAGCAAAGCAGCTTAAGAGCAGTCAGCAGTCCGGCGAATCCCGATTACCGCAAAGGGCGCTAAGGAATCAAAAAGCAGGTTCACAGCACAAAAGATACGGCTAGTCGAACTCGGTCTACTCGCCCGCAGGCACAAACCCAACACGACTGCCTTTGCGACGTTCGCGTCCGTTGCGGTTTATTCCTTTTTGGCTGATTGCTGAGTGCTGACGGCTGAATGCTTTTCTACTTCCCCGCGCCTGCCGCCATCTTCTTCACCATGGCCAGCACCAGCTTGCGATCACTGTCATTCAGGCCCATGGAATAACGGCGGATTTGCGTAAGGAACCGAACTTCGTCCTCGGTCAATGGCGGCAGATGTTTGCTGTTGCCGTTGGAAAAGTGGTCGGCAAAAAACTGGCCGAGCGGCAGTTCCATGGCTCCGGCAATTTTGGAAAGCGTATCCAGTGAAGGGATGGTGTGGCCGTTTTCCACGCGTGAAAGGTAGCAGCGCAAAAGCCCGGTGCGCTTCTCAATGTCTCCCTGTGACATGCCTTTCTGCAGTCGATAAGTCCTGATTGTTTCGCCTATATTCATCGCTGGGACCAGCTCTTTGGATGATTCATTCCCGGGGTGCTTGGATAGTAACCAGATAAGCAACTTTGTGCAAGAACATTTTTTGTCAGGAGAAGCTTTTTCAGTGAATCTACAGTCTTGGAATGCAGGATATCAACGGGAAATTCCTTGCGGGGCCACAAAACCGTTCGGGTTCGACAAAAATTACACTGTTTACTAATTTGACATCATCTAAACAGCCGAACCAGCCGGCTTGCCGCCGCTTTCGTCAACCGCACTGGCTTGCCCGTGAGTTAGCGCCAATTCCATAAACAAGGTATGCCCGACAGGAGTCTGGCAATACGGATCGGTTTCTTTGAATCCCAGTTCGCGATACATGGCGATCGCGGAATCCATCTTGCCGGCGATGGTGTCCAGCCTCATCCGTGAATATCCGATTTCAGCCGCTTCCCGGATGACCCGCTGCGCCAGGAGGCGGCCGATGTTGTGGCCGCGAAACTCAGGACGCACATAAAGTCGTTTCATCTCACATAACCCCAATTCTTCGAGGGGGCGCAGAGCAATCACGCCTGCCGGCTTCCCGTCCCACAGCGCCAGCAGAAGCCGGCCTGCCGGTGGCGAATATTTGCCCGGCATTGATTGCATCTCTTTTTCGAATCCCTGAAAGCAGAGTTTGAATTCCAGCCAGGCTGCATATTCCTCGATCAGCTGCCGTGCTGTAGCTATCTTTTCCGGATTTTCTGCTTGGAGAATGGTAAGCATAATTTTTCCCCGGAATGTTTGATTCAGCAGCTTTACTTACGACTTATTTTTAGGAAGGAGTGCAACCACGCATGGAATAAAAGTTGTTTTAGCCCATCAGCATTCCGCCATTCACCTTGAGCACATGGCCGGTGATATAGCTGGCTTCTTCTGAGGCCAGAAAGCGGACTGCGTGCGCGACTTCCATATCAGTCCCAGCGCGGCCCAGCGGGATGGCTTCATTCACTTTGGATTTCAATTCCGGCGAAAGAGCTTCCGTCATGGCGGTTTCAATGTATCCGGGCGCCACTGCATTTGCAGTGATATTGCGTGAAGCCACTTCGCGCGCAATGGCCATGGTGAAACCTATCAACCCGGCCTTGGACGCCGCGTAATTTGCCTGGCCCGCCTGCCCGGTCTGTCCAAAGACGCTGCTGATGTTAATGATTCGTCCCCAGCGCGGCTTTAGCATTGAACCGATCACGGCTTGAGTCGTGTAAAAAGCCCCGCTCAGATTGGTCTGGATGACTGAATCCCAGTCTTCTTTTTTCATCCGCATTAACAGCGTGTCTTTGGTTACGCCGGCATTGTTGACCAGGATCTCTATCTTGCCAAAGTGCCCGATCACGGCCTTCACAGCACTTTTAACTTCCGCTTCATTGCTTACGTCCATGCGAAATGTGGCTGATTGACCGCCTTTGTCGGTGATTTCTTTCGCCACCGCGGCCAGCTTCTCTTCATTGCGTGCCGCCAGGGCAATGAGCGCACCACCTTCAGCCAGCGCCAAAGCGCACGCGCGACCTATCCCCTGCGAAGCTCCCGTTATCAGCGCCACACGGCCAGTTACTCCCGGCATTTTGAGTTCATCTCCATGGAAAAGTTAACTGCAAATTATATGCGACTTGCCCACAATGCGCGGCTTCCGGCGGCGCCTTAACCTGTGTGACCGGCATCACATCATTGTTTCCGGAAGCATCCTATATTAGCTCATCGTTTAAGTTGAAGGGCGCATTTCAGCAGGTCCCAAAGCATAACGGGGGCCGCCGATCGCGCTCCGCGCTCCGGATGCTCGTGACCAAGCTGACCATTGGATCCATCTTTTGGTCAGTTTTTTGGTTTTCACATGGCCGTGCTTCGTCGCTCTGCCCGGGCAGGCTCCAATGAAACTTCGTCCCGAAACGCCAGCTTCATAATTGGCGGCGCTACCAGCGTAGTGATTCCGGTCATGAAAATGACCAGCGCATACGCCGATTCGGAAACGATATTCATCTGCAACCCCACCAGGGCAACGATGAGCCCGACTTCACCCCGTGGGACCATGCCGATTCCGACTTTCAAAGAGGTGCGCCAGCCGGAGTACAGGACCGG
Source organism: Candidatus Angelobacter sp. (assembly GCA_049688735.1). GTDB lineage: Bacteria > Acidobacteriota > Terriglobia > Terriglobales > Acidobacteriaceae > Angelobacter. The sequence continues at coordinate 3,414 of JBAVLE010000116.1, forward strand.
CAAGCCGCAGCCCACCAATTTGGAAATGATTGCCAGCAATGAGATAACGATGGCAGAGACCAGCAGCTTGCTATCAAAAACTGACATATTCATCCTGGCGCCCATGCTAAAAAAGAAAAAAGGCGCCAGAAATTCATTGATGGAAAATACGCGCGAGCGCAGGTTCCATCGCGGCGAGTATTCCGCAAATGCGAGGCCCGCAAAAAATGCTCCGATGATTGCAGCCATGCCGATCTTTACCGCGGCATACGAAAGTCCCAGGCAAATGCCAAGCGCAATAATCAATGGCGCATCCTGTGTGGACATGCGTTCCATGCCCGGCTCCATCCGTTTAACCACGCGCGGAGCATAAAACATCATGAGCAGCGCAAAACCTATGGCTTCAATTGCAGTGATGATAAGCTGCGCCCATTCCAGTCCAGTGGAAGAAACCAGCCCAACCACCACAGCCAGCACAATCATTCCCAGCACATCATCAAAAACGGCAGCGCCCAGAATAATGCGGGCGGAAACTGTTTGCAGCAGGTTCATGTCGCCCAGCACACGCGCGGTAATGCCCACGCTGGTGGCCACCATGGCGGCTGCCACAAACACTGCTTCGTGCGTAGGGTGATGCCGCAGCAGCATGTATGAGACGCCAAAAACAAATGGCACCGCAACCCCGGCCAGCGCAACGTACAGTGACGTGCGGCCCACGCTGATCAGGTCTTTGGGCTGCGTTTCCAGCCCAACGGTAAATAGAAGGAAGATAGCGCCGATCCCAGCTATGGCATAGATCGCGTCGGTCGGGACCACCAGGCGAGCGCCATAGGGTCCCAGGAGTACACCGGCAAGAATCTCACCCAGAACAGCAGGAAGATGCATCCTCTCAAAGGCTTCACCAAAGAGTTTGGCCCACACGAAGATGAAAAACAGCTGAAATAGAAATGGATCAGCAGTATGCATTGACTGATTTTTTGTGCAGGGACCGGCGAAACCTTAAATCTATACGATGCGTGATTACGGGCCAAATTCAGAGTAGATGCTGGATTCCAAAACTCATAGCCCTGCACTTGCTTCAACGCTGCAATTGTTTGTCACCGCTGATGCGTTTTCAGGACGTGGGTTTTCTTTAACCAACTCTCGAATTCTGGCAGCCAGCTCTCGATTTTTCCCACAGCAACCCGGCCTTTTGTCATCATATTTCTTAGGGAAAATTAGATGCACGTCACCCACTTGATTAACAAGAATACCGTGAAAACAGCGGCTGGAAAGTTCTGGACAGTTCCACTGATGGATGCTGCTATTGGCGGGTTGGTTTGTGCACTTGCCGCCCTGGCTTTAAGTGCTGCTGCGAATGGCCACTCATGGAGGAATTTTGCTCCCCTCATTTTCACGGTGGTACTGCTGCTCATTGCCGGTCTGTTTGGATCGCGCGCAGGAGTCATTGGTACGCTAGCTGCCGCCCTGATCTTTGCCAGCTTCCTTTTCAGTCCGATGGGAAACATTCACGTGACTGACGAAGCAGCCCGCGGTAATCTGGGCTGGATGATGCTGATCGGAATCGGCTTCTCATTTTTGTTCGCGCCGCCCACTTCGGTGATTCACCGCCATTACCGCCATTAAAGATCGCTCTTCCTGAAAAGCTCGCGCAACAGCCTTCATAAGCGAGGCATCCTAACACTCTCAGTTATAAGAATTCGGGCATGCGTCCCCAGGCAAAGGAATTCCTATGGCCACCGCACTTACGTTGCCTACAACACCGCCCCGCTGGGCGCGCTCGCCGTTCTATTTCAACTCGGCGGCCCACCTTCTACGCATCGGTCGGGAAAAAGCAGCCACACTCACCGAGTTGCTGGAAGCCATACGCACCTGCCCGGAATCCTCCATTTTTCAGCATACCTTTCAGACGCTGGCGGAACATCACTTCATTACAGGAGGCTTTTCCAATGATTTTTCGCACTGGGCCTTTGCCTCCTGCAATGAAGTTGAATTGGCGGAGCGGCTGGCTGCGATTGACGTCAGGGAATTTACCTCAATTGCAACGCTACGCGAACGCCTGATCCATATCATTGAAAGTTATCTGCAGAAGAACCCTCGAGCAGCCACGCGTCCTGCAATGGAGCCTTTCTACCTGATGGCTTCAGACCTGGTGGTGGTGCCCACGCCGTATGTGGCGCGCAATCTTGAAGAGTTTGCTGATGGTCTGCACAAGGTAAGCATTCATGCCATTTACTACCACTTTATCGATGCCCGCCTGCGACTCAAGCTGAACAGCAACGACTTTTCCGTCTGGCTGGAGAAGGAACTGGATCTGCCCCAGGCCGCCGAGAAGGTCAACCGCATTGATATTTATACGTCAACACTTGAAGACGTGCGGCGCGGCATCCTGAAGGTCATTGAAAGTGAGATGGGGTCGCATTAAAGAGCTGCACGAAGATGATCAGGCAATCTGCAAATATCGCCCGATCAAGATAGTACGGCTTTAAAGAAAGTTCTGGAGCGTTTGGATGAAGGACAAGAACCCAGGGACAATGGCATTGGTTGATGAAGACGGCAAGACCGAAGAAGCCAGGCAGGAACCGCAGGAAAAGACCGTGCAGAACTTGGCGAAGGCCACTGCGCCGACGCCACTACTCGGTGGGGAACGCCGTTTCCGGCAGACAGATTTGCCGGCGCATTTTATAGAACGCCGCAAGCGTCCGCGCATCAGCACAGAGCAGCAGCCACCACCAGCCCCGCCGCAGTTTGAAGACTATGAGGCCATCATCGGTAAGCCGGAACTGGATGAGATCCGCTTTCTTGCGCGCCATCTTCACGGCAAAACAACCAAGATGGTGAACTCCACAGCGGTGGGCGGAGGCGTCGCGGAAATCCTAAACCGGTTAATTCCTCTGATGAACGAACTGGAAGTTCCCACGCGCTGGGACGTGATTACCGGAGGGAATGACTTTTTTGAGGTCACAAAAGGCTTCCACAACGCGCTGCACGGAGGCGAATACAACCTGACGCAGCAGATTAAAGACATCTTCATGGCGTATAGCGAGCAGAACCGCATGCGCATGGAGTTTAACGAAGACTTGATCGTGATTCATGATCCGCAGCCGGTGGGACTGATCCGCTCAAAGTCGTCCGAGCAAGGGAAGTGGATATGGCGCTGCCACATCGATCTTTCAAATCCGCACTCAGCGGTCTGGGAATTTCTGAAGCCTCTAGTGGAACAGTATGATGCAACGATCTTTTCCGCGCCGTCGTTCACGCGGCAACTCGCCAGCCCGCAATATCTTTTTTATCCTTCCATTGATCCTCTTTCTGAGAAAAACAAGGATCTATCTGAAGAGTACATTAACAAGGTTTGCGACGATTTCGGTATTGATCGTTCGCGGCCCGTCATTACGCAGATCTCGCGCTTTGACCGCCTGAAAGACCCAGTGGGCGTGGTGGAATCCTACAAGCTGGTGAAGAAATATGTGGATTGCCAGTTGGTGCTGGCCGGCGGCGGCGCTACCGACGATCCTGAAGGCGCGGTCGTGCTCCAGGAAGTGATGGAAGCGGCAGGCGATGATCCGGATATTATCATCCTGAATCTACCGCCCTGGTCTGCGCTGGAAATTAATGCCCTCCAGCGTGCTTCCACCGTAATCGTGCAAAAGTCACTGAAAGAAGGTTTTGGGCTCACGGTGACAGAAGGGTTATGGAAAGAAAAGCCCGTAGTGGCGGGAGCTGTGGGCGGAATTACCACGCAAATAGTCCACAAACTTACTGGAGTGCTGGTGCATTCCGTGGAAGGCTGTGCTTACCAGATCCGCTATCTGCTCACGCATCCGGAATTTTCTACGCAGCTGGGTAAGAATGGCAAAGCGCACGTTAAAGAAAATTTTTTGATCACCGTTAACCTCAAGCGCTGGCTGGTGCTGTTCCAGATTTTGCTGGGCGTGGCCAAGCCGAATGCGATGCTCTAGCTTCCGCTATTCGCACCTGAGGACCACATTGAATTTGGCACTTGGCCAGGGCTGAACCCCTTGGGATCTCAGGCCCCCATTGACATTCCCGTCGCGGAACTGCGTTTATCAAACGCATGCAGCTCGTTGCAACTGGAGAATCCCTGGTAAAGACGGAAGAACACGAAGCCATGAAAAAGAATCATGATCCACTGTTGAAGCAGTAAAACCACCAGGGCATCCGCGGCGTAAAGCGCCATGCCAGTGATGAAGGCCCATTTCTGTCCTTTGCGGGCAAAAACTCCCAAAATTACAAAGAATGCAGTAGCCCACAAATTTATCAACAATCCTACGATCTGGCCTTTGGTGCCGAGGCGCATGGCGATGGCCGCCGCAATTTCCGTAACGCCCAATCCTCCCAGAAAGAGCCACGTGCTGCCGCTGATGAGAGTCACCGTGTTCACCACGGACAAGCCGCCAATCAGAAAGAGCCAGTTTGCTCCCTTATGCAACGCCGCTATGGTTTCAACCTGCGCTGCAGCGCTTACGGATGGCAACGGATCAATGGAACGTGGCGAAAGGCCAAGACCGCCCATGGTTTGGCTCCTGTAAAGGAAATTGGTTCGACATTATGAACACAAAAAGGAAGTGTTGGCCAGAGAAAAAGGAGACGCTTCAGTTACTATCCGATCTTTTCCGGCCACCAGATCAGGACTTCAAGGTTTCGGGAAAAATGCAGGAGTGGCTTGGTGTCAGGCAGTTCAATGCCAGCGACCTGCGCCATGGTATTGACGTCAAACTCCGCATCCGCATCCTGCAACTGCCATGGCAAATGATGAATATATGCGCGAAGCACATGGCCTTTATCGACGGTATACAGGCAGTAACGCTCGGTGAGAAAAGCTTCAAGTGAATCTGTGCCGCGCACGCGCGGTGGAGAAGTTGGCCGATAGTACGCATGGAAGTTTGCCGGCCGAGGCTGTTGCAGTCGGCTGCTGGTGTATTCAAACGATTCCCCCGACGAACGAACAAGCATAGCGGCATGAAAGTAAGGCAGCTTGTACCCGGCGCGAGCGCCCAGCACCGCCGGCAAGCTGGCGGCGTCGAGGCTGAAGAAATAAACTCCCGGAACGCCTTTATAGCGGACATACGTTCGCACATTTAGCTCGCAAAATTTTGAGAAAAACGGCAACGGCGGCGTCAGCCGGGCGCGGATCCCGCTCATCCAGAATGGCGCAACCGCAACCCAGGCACTGCCATCGCGGACATCGAGCTCGAGTTCTTGTGGGACTAACGGACGGATCTTGTCTGGCGGGAGTGGCCAGTGAGCAAAGAGTAGATCATGCCATTTCTGCTTCATCACCCAGGGCGAGCTGGGCATGGCGATGGGGCGGTGCGCGGTCTCAAACAGAAGAGGATGCATTTGGTTCCACAATTGTAAATAATTGCTCGATACCTCAGCGGACTCTGCTTACTTCAGGCTGATCTCCGTCCGCGGCTGCTCCCGTGCCGTGCGTCAAGGTTTTTGGTTTTACCGAGTGAACGTTTTCTCCGTGCCTCCGTGTCTCAGTGGTAGGTTTTTTCGTCAGTAAAATAAAATCAACAAGTGGCCACCATCTTCACCATCGGGCATTCTACTCGCGACCTTGCGGATTTCTCGTCCCTGCTGCAGGCGCATGACATCCGCGTGCTGGAAGACATTCGAGCTTTTCCCATGTCGCGCCGCCATCCCCATTTCAATCGTGAGCACTTGGAGCTTTGGTTGCCAGAGATTGGTTGTGAATACGTCTGGGAGAAAGATTTGGGCGGACGGCGCGGTAAGCAGATGCCGCGGGACGAGTCGCCGAACATCGCGCTTAGAAATCCATCATTCCGCAACTATGCCGATTACATGTTGTCAGACAAATTCACGCAGGCCATCGCGCGGCTGGTGGAACGCGCAGAGAAAGCCAATACCGCCATTATGTGCGCGGAGCAGCTTTATTTCCGCTGCCATCGCATGCTGGTCTCCGATTATCTGGTGGCAAAGGGGCATACCGTCCTGCATATCTTGAACGGAAAGCCTCCTAAGGAACATGCGTTGACCAAAGAAGCCCGTGTGATCGATGGACGGTTGGTCTATCGAGGGGGTTACCTTTTGTGAGACCGCAGTGATTGCCGTCACCGCGCGTGATCGCCGTGATCGGAAATTCTGCAGCATGGAGGAGGCGGAGGACCAAACCGAACCGTCTTGATTTTTTCCGTGTCTCCGTGCCTCAGTGGTAAGGGTTTTATTTTCCGATGATCCAATTTCGCGATTTACTTTGCGTCCTTTGCGCCCTTTGCGGTAAAAGCTTTGTTGAGCCCAGATATGGCAAATAGAAATGCAGACCGCCTGCTCAATAGGCTGGAACAGGCGCGAACGCAGATCGGCACAATCAATGAGCAGGAAATCGTCCGGGCGATAAACGCTGCCGGCGGCGCCAAATTCGGCAATGACGCACAATCTCTCATCCGGTTTCATGACCTGCTCTTATTTTTTCGGGCGTTCCCGCACGGGCCGAACGTATTGGGGCAAACAGAGAAATTGCTACAAGCGTTCGAACCCAGAGTGAAAGCCGTGCTGGCTGCGGGCGGTGACGCCGATGAGTTCGCGCCCGAAGAAGTAGTCGGCATTGCGGGAACCGTGGTCGAGGCAACTTTTAGCTATGCCATGGTCTGCTGGCTGGTAAAGCACCATCCAAAGGAGATCTCAATTCAATGGAAAGATTATGAGAGGGACACGCAACGCGGCCTCATATGGCCCCGATTCATCCCTCTTCTGGAAGAAGATTCCCTGATTGAAGCGTACGTGCCATACCTTGACTGGCTCACTGCCGCGCGCGGGCGAGAGGACGAACTGCCGTGGCTGGTGCGGCAATTTCAGCGGCTGCCCGGCTTTCCCAAAGAGACGGCGGAAAAAGAAAAAGGCGCGCTGTACGACGCGCTGGAAATTATGGTGCGCTGGGACATGAGCGGTTCGCCTGCGTCCCGCACGCTGTCGCGCATGCCGGTAAAAGATTTTTATTTCCACCGCACGCCACTGTTGCAGCGACGCCATGTTTCGTTGGCAGACGAGCTGGCCAAACCAAAGTTGCTGGTGAAAGTGTTGCCTCTGGAACAGGCGGTGAAGACGCTCGACCTGATGAAGGAGGTGCTCGGCGTCCGCTACCGTGAGTTGTATGGAACCAGCATCGCCGACCCTGCATGGGTGGTGCAGTCGAACATTGGACGCGGAGCCGAAATTTATCTCTGTGGAGTGCCACCGGAGAGACGATTGCCTTTACGCGCTTATCTGGCCGGCCTTACCGTGAAGAACGGTATACCAATCAATTACTTTGAATCCAGTTCACTTTTTGACTGGACTGAAATTGGTTTCAACACCTTTCCCGCATATCGCGATGGCGAGACGGCGTGGATTTACGCCCAGACATTACGGCTGCTCCACCAGATTCATGGAGTGAACGCCTTCTCGGTCTATCCATATCAGATTGGCGACGACAATGAAGAGGCCATTGAGTCAGGCGCGTTCTGGTTCTATCGCAAAATGGGATTTAGATCGATGGACCCTGCCTTGGAGAAGCTGGCGCAGTCCGAAGAAAAGAAGGTGCAGGCGAATCCGAAATATCGGACTTCCGCGACGACACTTCGGCGACTGAGCAAGGCAAGTGTGGTGTATGAACTGCCCCAAGCCGAGCGCGGTGCGTGGGACAGGTTTTCCACGCGTAACATAGGGCTTGCGGTGCAGAAGAAGATGGCGCGCGATTTTGGCGGCGAGGCTGAAGCCATGCGCAAAGCTGCTGTCGCAAGATTGGCGCGCATCGTCAACGTCGATCCCAAAAAGCTGAAGTCTCAAAAGCAGATCGCGTTTGCAGATTTTGCCACAGTGCTGAGCCTTGTTCCGGACCTCAACAGCTGGTCGTCGGAAGAAAAAGATGCAGTGCTTGACATCATCACTGCTAAAGCCGGACGGACTGAGCTTCGCTATCAGCAACTGCTGCAAAAGCATCCTCGGCTGCGGGCGGCGATCTTGAAGCTGGGATCATAGGCGGCTTTTTTGCAATCCCGAAGCGCAGCGATGGAACCCTATCCTGAAGTATTTTGTTACGATAGCGATCCCTCGCTACGCTCGGGATTTCAAAACAAATTTCCTGCAAGAACTCTGGATTGCACCGTTCTCCTGCAAGAATGCAGGAGTAAGTATGAAAGCGCGTTTAACGACGGCCGCCATGGTGGCCTTGTGTTTACTCTACGTCCTCATCATTGTGAATCCGCAGAACGCTGCTGCGGGCCAGCCCCAGGGAAACAGCCAACTACAAATCATCGGGAAAGACGGCAAAGTTACAGGCTTTGTTCCGCTGAAGCACACCGGCATCAAGACTGAGATAAGCGGATTTGTCGCACGGATTGAGGTCACACAGGAATTTGAAAACGTTTTGCCGGACGCGGTTGAGGCCGTTTACGTCTTTCCGCTGCCGCATGAGAGCGCCGTGGACGGCATGACCATGACGGTAGGCGAACGCGAAATTCGCGCCGTGATTAAAGAGCGCGATGAAGCGCGCAAACTTTTTGAGCAGGCGCGCAACACCGGACACACGGCGGCGCTGCTGGACCAGGAACGCCCCAATATCTTTACGCAGTCGGTCACAAACATTCCGCCTAATGGCACAGTTCAGATCAAGCTGTCAGTGCTTGAGCTACTCAAGTATGATGCGGGTACATACGAGTTTGCGTTTCCGCTGGTGGTCGGGCCGCGCTATATTCCCGGCAATCCTACTTCCGCGGGCGACCATGGCACCATGCCCAACAGTGATCAGGTGCCAGACGCTTCGCGCATCAGCCCTCCCGTGGCAGGTGTGCACACCGATGATGCAAGGGCGGGGCATGATGTATCGATGGAAGTCAATCTGGCTGCGGGCGTTCCGGTGGGCGATGTGGAATCCACGTCACACAAAATCTTTGCCGACCGCACCGGCGCTGACTCTTACCATGTAACTCTGGCGGACCAGGCTGTGCCGCCAAACAAGGATTTCATCCTCAAGTACAAAGTTGCGGGCACAGGGATTACTGATGCCATCCTGACGCATGCCGACAAGATGGGAGGATACTTCACGCTTATCCTGCAGCCGCCTGACCGACCGCAGGAGAAAGCGCTGGTCCCTCGGCAGTTGATCTTTGTGGTGGATACTTCTGGCTCCATGTGGGGATTTCCGCTGGAGATGGCCAAGAAGACCGTGCAGCGTGCGCTCGACAACCTGCGCAAGGACGAAACTTTTAATCTGATCACCTTCTCCGGCGACACCAAAATTTTGTTTCCTGAGCCGGTGCCCGCAACGCGAGAGAACGTGGCCAAAGCAAAAGAAGTCCTGGCCGGAGCCTATGGCAGCGGCGGGACTGAGATGATGAAGGCTATCCGCACGGCGCTGGGCGACGACGCAGGCGCGGACAAGCCAATGGAAGCCGATCCTATTCGCGTGGTCTGCTTCATGACCGATGGTTACGTTGGCAATGATGCTGACATCATCGCTGAAATCAAGAAGCATTCTGACGCGCGGGTGTTTTCGTTCGGCATTGGCACAGCGGTGAATCGCTTTTTGTTGACCAAGATGGCGGAAGAAGGCCATGGCGATGTGGAGTTTGTTACGGCGCCAGGCGAAGCGCAGGCCGCGGCCGATCGCTTTTATGAGCGCGTGCATTCGCCGGTGTTGACCAACATTGCCATTGACTGGCATGGACTGCCCGTGACAGACGTCTATCCCAAGGACGTGCGCGATCTTTTTTCCGCCAAGCCGATCATCATTACGGGCAGGTATAGCGGGAACCCAGCGGGCAAAATCACCATTAAGGGATATCAGGGAACCGGTGACTACAGCCGGACAATCCCTGTCGATTTCTCTGCTGCGGGCGCTAGCAATGCGGCGCTGGAGAAGATCTGGGCGCGCCATAAAGTGGAGGACCTAATTTCGCAGGACTGGAACGGCATACAGTCCGGCAATTCAAAGTACAAGGCTGAGATTGTGCAGGTTGGCCTGGAACACAGTCTGGCCACGCAATACACGTC